>NZ_JBFBJI010000007.1:83952-289745 GCF_040702065.1 Streptomyces sp. NPDC086777
CGGGGGACTGTGCGATCAACCTCTGTGGACCGGCGGTCGACGGGCTGTCGTTTGCACCCGCTTGAGGGGCGTGGGGGACTGTGCGATCAACCTCTGCGGACCGGCGGTCGACGGGCTGTCGTTTGCACCCGCTTGAGGGGCGTGGGGGACTGTGCGATCAACCTCTGCGGACCGGTAGCCGACGGGCTGTCGTTTGTACTCACTTGAGGGGCGCGGGGGACTGCGCGATCGACCCCCGCTGATCGGCAGTCGACCAGGCGGCCGCACCCCCCTTTTCGGCTAGCGCCCCAGCGAGGCCAGTTCCTTTGCCGCTTCTGTGAGGTCCTTCGCGGTGTCGATCGCCCGCCAGTACGCGCCCTGCGGGATCGGGAAGCCGGCGAGCTGTCGGCTCCGTGCCAGGTGCGGGAACGTGGTGCGCTCGTGGTCCCCCCGCTCCGGCAGCATCGCCGCGAACTCGGGAGAGAAGACGTAGACGCCGGCGTTGATCTCGAACGTCGACGGCGGTGCCTCGATGAAGTCCGTGATGTGACCGAAGCCGTCGGTCTGCACGGCGCCCCACGGAATCCGCGGGCGGGCCAGCGCCAGCGTCGCCACCGCGTCCCGCTCCGTGTGGAAGTCGGCCATGTCGCGCAGCGAGAACCGCGTCCAGATGTCGCCGTTCGTGGCGTACCAGGGCCGGTCGGGGTGGGGAAGGTGCGCGGCCGCGTACCGGAGACCGCCGCCCCGGCCCAGCGGCTCGGTCTCCACCACCGTGGTGACGGAGAGCGGCAGGTCGGCCGATGCCAGCCACTTCTGCAGGACCTCGGCGAGATGGCCGCAGGAGATCACCACGTCGGTGACGCCCTCCTCGGCGAGCCAGGTCAGCTGGTGGCCGATGATCGGCGTGCCGGTACCCGGGATCTCGACCATCGGCTTGGGCCGGTCGTCGGTGTACGGGCGAAGCCGTGAGCCCTGGCCACCGGCCAGGACCACGGCTTGGGTGGGGCGCAACGCGGCGTTCGGATGGGTCATGCCCGAACTGTACGACGCGCCCCGGGGACGGCTGTACGGCGCGTGGGCGTTCAGCTGTGCGCGGCCAGCACACCCGACGCGAAGGACGTGTCGCAGACCGGGCGGGCGTACGACTGCGCGCGCGAGGCGCCGTACATCCGCACCGCGGCCCGGCCCAGCGCGCGGGCGATGGACGTGCAGTGCTTGGCCAGCGACGGGTGGCCGTTGACCGCCTGCTGGAGGTGGGTGAGGACCTGGCCCGGGTTCCGGTCCTGGAGCTCGGTCATCAGCTGCTCGCGCAGCGCGTCCTGCGGGGCCTGGGTGACGGCCTTGGAGGAGACGTGCGCGTCGGTCACGTCGGTCGCGGTGAGCACCGAGCTCCGCGGGGACCCGGTCCAGTTGACGCGGGTGACCGCGAGGGTCCCGGAGAGCACCAGGACGACGGGCAGGACAAGGGCGAGAGTGCGGCCGATACGGCGGGCAGGGCCGCCCCGGTGGCCGCGTCGCGTCTGAGGGGTGGTGGAGTGCTTCACGCGTGTGAGGGTAGCGTGCGGTAATGATTTGGCGACATTTAGTCACCGGTTCGAGGGACGAAGAAGGGCCGCTTTTCGGGTACCGGGTTGACGCACGCGGCTCGAAAACCACCCGCTTGCCGGGGTAAATCGGGGCAACGGAAAGGGCCCCGCAGCAGGCCGCGGGGCCCTTTCCGTCAACCTGGGTGAATTCACCCTGGTCAGAGGTTTCCGGGGTTGATCGCTCAGTCGGAGAGACGCTCGCCCGTGGACGTCGAGAACACGTGGGTCTCGCCCGGCCGCGGCACGACGTGCAGCGTGGCGCCCTTCTCCGGGACCGCGCGGCCGCTGACGCGGACGACCAGGTCCTTGAGGTCGTCGCCGACCTTGGCGCTGCCGTAGACGTAGCCGTCGGCGCCGAGCTCCTCGACGACGTTCACGGAGACCGCGAGACCGGCCGGGGCGTCCTCGGTGTCCTTGGACAGGGCGGAGGCGGCCTCGCCGTTGTGCTCGACGACGTCGAAGTGCTCGGGGCGGACGCCGACGGTGACGGTGCGGTCGCCCTTGTCGGCGGCGGCCTTGAGCGCCTCGCGGTTGACCGGGACGACGCTGTTGCCGAACTTCACGCCGCCGTCGGTGATCGGGACCTCGACCAGGTTCATGGCGGGGGAGCCGATGAAGCCGGCGACGAAGAGGTTGGCCGGGCGGTCGTACATGTTGCGCGGCGAGTCGACCTGCTGGAGCAGACCGTCCTTGAGGACCGCGACCCGGTCGCCCATCGTCATGGCCTCGACCTGGTCGTGGGTGACGTAGACGGTGGTGATGCCGAGGCGGCGCTGGAGCGACGCGATCTGGGTGCGGGTCGAGACACGGAGCTTGGCGTCCAGGTTGGACAGCGGCTCGTCCATGAGGAAGACCTGCGGCTCACGCACGATGGCGCGGCCCATCGCGACACGCTGGCGCTGACCGCCGGAGAGCGCCTTCGGCTTGCGGTCCAGGTACTCGGTGAGGTCGAGGATCTTCGCGGCCTCCTCGACCTTCTGCCGGATCTCCGCCTTGTTGACGCCGGCGATCTTGAGCGCGAAGCCCATGTTGTCGGCGACCGTCATGTGCGGGTACAGGGCGTAGTTCTGGAACACCATGGCGATGTCCCGGTCCTTGGGCGGCAGGTGCGTGACGTCGCGGTCGCCGATGCGGATGGCGCCGCCGTTGACGTCCTCCAGGCCCGCGAGCATCCGCAGGGAGGTGGACTTGCCGCAACCCGACGGGCCGACCAGGACGAGGAACTCGCCGTCCTCGATCGCGATGTCGAGGCCGTCGACGGCGGGCTTGGTGGAGCCCGGGTAGATCCGGGTCGCCTTGTCGAACGTGACAGTGGCCATGGCTCAGAGGCCCCCTTCTACCGGCAGGAACGTGCCGGACGATCCGTTGTAGGAAGGTGGTTGGTGTAGTCCACTCGGGTAGTCCACGCGAGTGAACCGGATCAGGACGGTACCTGGCGTTCACCCTGTATGTCAGTACCTGGAGCCCTGTGAACTTCGCGGAAATTTTCGACGGGCCCCGCTCGGGACCTGGGTACACTGCACTGGCACGCACCCCAGGGTGCGCGTGCGCCTCCTTAGCTCAGCTGGTCAGAGCGCCGCTCTTGTAAAGCGAAGGTCGTCGGTTCGAATCCGACAGGGGGCTCTTTGATCTAGCTGGGACAACGCCCCCGCGACCTTCCGGCCATGGGGGCGCTGACGGCAGAACTTGACGGCAGTCCCGCTTAACGGCGCCGCTTGAGCAGGCGATCCATGTGACCCATCGCTTCCCGCCGGTGGTCATCGCTCACGTGGGTGTAGACGTTCATGGTCACGGCGATCTGCGAGTGACCGAGGATCTCCATGACGGTGCGGGGCGCGACGCCAGCCGCGAAGAGCAGGGACGCGCACCCGTGGCGGGTGTCGTGCAGCCGGACCTTGGGCAGCTTTGCGGCCTCCGAGATCCGCAGGAACGACCGGTACAGGTTGCGAGGCTCGATCGGTCGACCGCTCCTTGTCGTGAACACATGATCGCTCTCGTGCCAGTCCTTGCCGGCCGCCGTCCGCCGTTCCGCCTGCCGCATGCGCTGCCACCGGAGCGGCGCCACGCACATCAACGGAATGGGGATCACCCGCGCCCGCCGGTTCTTGGTCGTGTCCAGGTAGAGCTCCTTGCCACCCCGGTTGAGCGTGGTCCGGACCGTCAGGGTGCGCCGGTCAAGGTCTACGTCCCTCCACTGCAAGCCGAGGATTTCGCCGCGCCGTAGACCGAGGGCGACGGCGAGGACGAACGCGGTGTAGAGCGGATCCGTCCGCGCGGCCTCCAGGAACGTCAGGGTCTCGTCGGGCGACCAGGGCCGCAGTTCCCGCGGCTCCACTCGCGGCGCGGGAACCAACTGGACGACGTTGCGGCTGATCAGTTCGTCGCGACACGCGGCGGTGATCGCCGTCCGCAGCACGCGGTGCGCTTCCTTCGCGGTCGCAGCCGACGACTGCGCGGTGACCTTTGAGATCATCTGCCGGACGTTCGCTGTGGTGAGCGACTCCAGCCGACGACTGCCGAGCAGCGGCACGAGGTAGAGGCGCACGTGCATCTCGTACTTCACGTACGTCGTCCGCTTCCGATTGGGCCGGATGTACTCCTCCAGCCAGTACGGCAGCCACTCGGAGAGCTTTGCCGACCGCGATGGAGTGGGAATTCCCTGACGGTCGCGCCGTACGAGTTCCTGGCGCTTCTCGTCGCACTCCTCCCAGGTGGAGCCGTAGACCGTCTTGCGCTTGCGGGTGCCGTCAGGCTGCGGCACGTAGACACGGGCTTCGAACCGTCCGTCCTTCCGCTGCCAGATGCTGCCGGCGCCGTTGGGGTTCCTCTTTCGCTGGGCCATCAGGCTGCGTTCTCCTCAAGTCGGTCCTGCATGTAGTGGCGTACGGCGTCGACCGGGATGCGGCGGGCGCGGCCGGACGTGTAGCTCGGGAGCTGCTTGGAGCGGATCAGGTCGTAGACCTTGCTGCGGCTCAGCCTCAGAGCGGTCATGACCTCCGGGACAGTGAGTGCTTGGGGGTCGCTCGGGACGACGGTCAGCACGTTGAGACCTCCGGGAAGGGGGCGGGGCCTGCGAGTGGGGGTGGTTCCAGCGGCTCTCAAGAGCCCGCGTATGTCCGAGGTGGGGATTTCTGCGTCACCGCGTCACCTGCGTCATTCAGGCCCTCTGACCTGCGGGTTTTGGGTGACGCAGAGGGTTGGGTCTGCGTCATCGGTGACGCAGGCGGTGCGTCATCGGTGACGCAGGTGACGCAGGGGTGACGCAGGATTCGCCGTCTGCGTCACCGCCGTCCGCGCAGCTCGGAGCGCGTTTTCCGGGGTCTGGTGACGCAGGTGACGCAGGCCTTCCCTACTTAGGAAAAAGAGGGGGGTGTCTGTGGTGGTTGGGTGCGGCTCAGCGCGTGAATGAGGGGCCGCTTCGCGGCGCGACCTTGGGGCGGCGCGAGCGCCGAACAGCAAGAGGAGCACGCCGGCCGGTGGTGCTCCTCTTGCTTGAACAGAGGCGGTGCCGGTCAGAGCGTCTGCTGCTCGTGCGGCGGCGCGGCCTGTGTGCGGGTCATCTCGATGTAGCGGCCCGTTTTGGTGCGGCCGGAGTCGATGAGCACGCCCCGTGCGGCGAGGGTGGGCTGTAGCCGCTTGAGACGGTCGGAGAGCACCTTGCCCGTGGTCGGCCAGCCCTTGGGCAGGGCGCGGAAGTCGTCGCCGGTGTAGACGCGGCTGAGGCAGTGCAGCCACTCCGTGGACGTCATCCGCTGCCCGGTGCCCGGTTCGATGGTCGCGGCGTGCGCGAGCACGGTCTGTGCCATCAGGTCACCCTCAATGACGTCGTCGTTCAGGTCGTCCAGGCTGGCCCGGTACGCGGCGAGAGCTCCCAGACCGGTGGCCGCGTCCAGTTGCGCGCAGAGGTGGGCGAAGTCCGCCATACGCAGGTCGGTCGGGGTTTCCGCGTCCACGGCCCGGACCTGCACGGTCAGGTCCAGGAGGGAGCCGAGGATGACGGGCAGCACGTCCGCGAACTCCGTCCACAGCTCGTGCTCGGTGCGCCGCACGCGGGGCCGCTCCAACCTGAGCGGCAGGAGCCGTTCGGCGAGGTCGGGGCGGATGACTCCGACGTCGATGCCGGTCAGGAGCAGGGGGCGGCGGTAGCCGAGACGGAAGACGTCCCCGTCGGTGAACAAGGAACGCTTGACGTTCTCGGCCCCGGTGACGATGCAGCACATCGCGTCCGACAGGTCCGGGCTCATGTGGGAGAGGTTGTCCAGCGCGGTCACCCACCCGGCCGCCACGGCGGTGATCAGGTTCTCCTCATCCTTCGGGGCACGGCGCAGGTCGCCGCTCATGCCCTCGATGATCCGCACCAGCATCCGGCCGCCGGTCGACTTGCCCGCGCCCTGCGGCCCGGTGAGGAACGGGGCCGGGACGGGAACGGACGGACCGAGGCAGCCGACCAGCCACGCGATGGCCAGGCACTCCGTCTCCGCCGTGGCGAAGTTGCACAGCCGCATCAGCAGATCGATGCCCTTGCCGTCGGTGTCCTTGACCGGCATGGGCAGTTCCCCGGTGAGCTGAGTACGCCGCCAGCACACCTCACGCGGGTCCGGGACGGCGATGTCCCACCCCGTGGGATGGATACGCACCGACTGCCCGTCGGCGCGGCCCAGGTCCAGCCACGTCGCCCCGTCCAACCCAGGCGCGACCCGGATGTACACGGCCTGCGTCTCCTCGGTGAGCGCGAGCGCTTCGATCAGGTCCAACGCCTCCTTCATCGCGGTCCCGTTGAACACGCCGATCCCGTCCCGGAACAGGCCCACCATGAGTTCCTGCCGGTGGCTTCCGGTCGTTCCCTGGGAGCGGATCGGGCGGGCGACGGGGTGGCCGTTGCGCTGCGCGTACACGGTCCCGTCCGCGGTGCGGAAGTACCGGAAGTGCGCCTGCGCGTAGTCGGTGATGACCTTGCGGGCCGGAGTCTGCTCATCCTCTGCCATGGTCACAGCCCCAGCGTGGTCAGGGCGTTGGTCCACGCGTCGGTGCAGTGCCGGACGGTTTCGCCCTTGGCCTGCGCGGCGGTGAACAGCCGGCCGACATGAGCGTCGGTGAGGCAGCCGCACCGGCCGTGCGTCGACAGCACCGCGAGGAACGTCCGGTACACCGTCGCGTGGACCGCGCTGCGGGCCTCGGTGATCCGCTGCACGGCCATCGAGACGCCACGGTCCAAATACGTGAGCGTGCGGTGCGGGCATACGCCCCCACGGGCCCCCAGAGGCCCTGTGAGGCTCTGTGCCGCCCTGCGGAGCGCGGGCGGCTCCTTTACTGCCAGAGCGCGCACAGCGTCCGGCAGAGGCGCCGTGGCGCCTGTGCCGTTTGCGAGCCAACGGGCGTACGCCGCAAGGGACTTGATGTCGACGCCGGACCGTACGGCGTTGGCGGACGGGATGGTGCCCCGGTAGATCCAGTGCTCGCCGCGCGTCGTCGCGACGGTGCGGGTGGGGGGCAGCGTGGCGCGGGCCCATGCGATGGCGGCGGGGTCGTCCAGGTCGACCACGGTGAGGCCGGCGCCGCCGGGGTGGTAAGCCACGGCCGCCGCGTGCTGCCACGTCGGCGCCCACGCGGGCGAGGCGATGGCGGCGGGGTCTGTGGTCGCGGCGGCCCACGCGTGGCACGGCGCCGGGCAGGCGCAGGCCCCCGCCGCCTTCATGTTCGGCCGGCCCCCGCACGCGTTCCGCGCGCAGGCGCGGCAGTTGCCGAACGGCAGCTTCCCCCGGCGCAGCGGAAGCACGGGCAGACCCTCGGCCGCCAGACGCAGGGCGGTGCGCAGGTGCTTGCTCACGCCGCCACCCCCAGCGCGGGAGTGGTCAGGTGGGCGAGTGCGGCGCGGCCGATGTGGTGGGCGTAGGCGGGCGGGATGCATTCGCGGATGCCGTCGCGGTTCATCCACGGCACTCCCAGCACCCTGCGGGCGAGCGGGACGCCGGAGAAGTTGCCGACGAACTGCCCGTAGTGGCCGGGCGGGACGGGGCGGCCCATCTTTGCCTGCGGGACCAGGTGCGCGGGGTGGTCCGGCTGCTCCAGGGCGAAGCCGCCGCCCGGCTCGAAGTACCGGTGCCGGTAGTTCTCCAGCCCGAGCATCTGTCCGCACAGCATCACCGGGCCGCGCAGCTTGGGCAGGGCGCCGCCGACGTTCTCCATCACCCAGGGGCGCCCGGTCGTCTCCAGGGCGGTGCGGGTGGGGGCGATCAGGTCGGGGTGGGTGTTGCCCTGGATGCGCTGGCAGTCGGTGTCGTGCTGGCAGGGCGGTGAGGCGTGGATGAAGTCGAACTCTGTCCCGTGCTCCAGCGCGTAGGCGATGGCGTCCGCCTGCACGAACCGGAACGGGTACCGGGGCTGAGGTGCGATGTCGACGCCGGTCACGTCGAATCCGGCGTCCGCGTAGCCCTTGGCGGCACCGCCCTGGCAGCAGTACAGGTCCAGCAGGCGCGGCCGTGGGCTGCGCACTCGCCGGATGTCGGTGGGTTGAGTCATGCTGGGAGACCTCCAACAGGTCTGTAGAGGCTGGTTGGCAAGGGCGGCCCGGACTTTGGCGAGAGCGGGCCGCCCGCTTTCGTGTGTGGGGAAGCTGCGGACGCCGGATGATCGGCGCGGGCAGAATGTGGCCGGTGAGGACAGTCATGCGGCGAGACAAGTCACCGGGCAAGCAGTTCTGGCGCAAGTTCGAGGAGGAGGTCGAACGCGCCGTAGCCAGCCTGGGCAATGCACGCGTGGAGCGCGACGTGCGCATCCCCGGAGTCGTCAGTGGACGTCCCCGGCAGATCGATGTGCTCGCCAGAGGCGAGGTTGCCGGCTGCCCGATGACAGTCGTCTTCGAAGCCAAGTGCTACGGAGGCATCGTTCAGATCGGCAGGGTTGATGAGCTTGTCGGCAAGGCTCTCGACGTGGCAGCTCAAAGTGCCGTCCTGTACTCACCCAAGGGGTTCTCTTCGGGGGCGCGGGCGCGTGCCGCTGGTACGAAGAGCAGCCCGCTTCGGGTCGGTGCTGTCAAACTGGAGGTCGACTGGCTGGAGGCCGGGTCGGCGGCTGAGGAGACGGTGCGGACCGGGTACCGCCTTCCCGGCCAGATCTTGCGGGAGGACAGCGTCGTGTACGACGTCATCAGCAGAATCCCCGACCTCGGGTCGTATCCTGCCGGTCCGGCGGAGACGGACGACTACGGCCGGTTCTTCCGGGGCGAGGCTCCTTTGTTCGTCTCGCGCTAGCTGCGCTCAGCCGTTGAAGTGGTTGCGCTTGAAGACCGCTTTGCGGATGTGGAAGGTGTTGCCGCCCTTGCTTCCGTGGTCGTTGCCGCGGAAGACCTGGATGGCGATGAACCCGCCGAAGATCACAGCGGCGAAGATGATGAGCTGCTGGATGAGCGCGGCGAGCGCGGCGATGAACGATGTGAGCAGCAGGAGTCCGCCGCACACGGCGAGGAATCCCACCCCCCCCAAGGCGATGTTCACGGCCGCGCGGGAGATGGCCGGCTTCGCCGCGATGGGTTCGGGCTGCACGGAAGCGACCGCGTAGCCGGTGACGATCCGCCCGTCGGGGAGCACGATGCTCGCCACGGCCGGGATGCCGTTGGGCTGGACGACGACCGGGGTCGGCGCCGGGACGGCGAGCGGGGTGATGGGGGTGGGCTGGTGGACTTCCACGGCCCCGATGGTCGGGGCGTGGTTGGCGGTGTCGGGGTACATGCGGAATCCCTTCCGGTCACGGTTCAGGGAGGCGGGGACACCCCCTGCCGGGGGCGCTGTGAGGGGGGTTTCGGGGGTCTGACCTGGGGCGCCTCCCTGCCTCCCTGACGATCAATTACGCAGGTCAGGGAGAGGGAGGCGGGTCAGGGAGGGGGTCAGGGAGTTCTCCCTGCCTCCCTGACCCGGCACGGGTCGGCTCCCTGTCACTCGGAAGCGGAAGTGGAACCCTCGTTGTCGCGGTCGGCGAGTGCGCGGGCGAGCCGGTCGCGGCCGATGACCATGCGCCCGTCGGACTTGTACGGTTCGGCTCCGGTGCCGTCCAGTTCGCGCTTGAGGTCGATGAAGGACCACTTGCCGTAGGCGCTGGCGTCGAGGACGGCGAGGCGCTTGAGGACGTCCTGGGTGAGCACCCGCGCGTCCGTCCCGAGTACCGAGGCGATGTCCGCGAGCGCGTCGCGCTGCTCGCCCTGCTCGATCAGGCGCAGGGTCGGGACGCCGGAGCGCAGTGCTTTGGCGCGGTCGGCGATGGCGGTTGCTTCGTCGTGGCCGATGAAGTGTGTGCGCACCGTGATGGACGACTGGCCCTTCGGGATGTCGATCCCACTGGAGGCGACGACGAGGGTTCCTTGGTCCAGGCCCGGACGCAGCAGGTTTGGGGCGGCGCCGCCGTCGACGGCCTTGTCCCCCAGCGCCATGCGGGCCTGGGACTCGGTGCCCAGGGCGAGAGCGGCGCGGGTGTGGGCGCCCTCGCGGACCAGCTTGGGAAGGTTCTGGTCGGTGGGGTCCTGGGTGCCCTGCCACATGAGCACGTTCACGGCACGGCCCTGGTTGTGGACCTTGCGGACGGCCATGAAGTAGCGGGAGGTGGCCCTGGACCCGCCGTAGGGGTTGCCGTCGTCGTCCTTGACCGGGCACATGAACGCCACCTGCGCTTCGTCCACGATGCACAGCAGCGCCGGGAACTCGATGTTCGGGTCGGACTGGCGGGCCTCGATCCGCCGGTTCATCTCGTCCACGACGCCTTCGACCATCTCGGTCGCCTTGATGACGTGGTCGTCGGTCGGACCCTGGATCAGGACCGTGGCCAAGCCGTGGAACATGACCCAGTCACCGCCCTTGAGGTCGGCGAGGCGGAACTCAACCGTCTTGTCGAGCGCGGCCCACAGGGCGAGCGCGCGCAGGCTGGCGGTCTTGCCCTGGTTCGACAGACCCGTGATGAGCAGGTGGCGCTGGTACAGGCTCAAGGCCGCCGCGTCGCCGCGCAGGTCCTGGCCCCACGGGGCTCGGCCCTTCTTGTAGTCGGCGGTCATGGTCTCGTCGGTGACCAGCGGCGATGGGCCGATCGGCTGGTCCAGCGCGCCGGAGTCGGCGACCCACAGGCGGACCGTGCGCGCGGCCTCGGGGATCGTGATGAACACCTCGTGCTCGTGCCGGGTCAGGTTCTCCGCCAGCTTCCGGCGGCGCTGCTGCACCTCGATCGTGGACACCCCGGACGGCAGGGTGACGTCGACCTCTACGCCGCATCCGGCGATCCGGATCGGCCCGAGCATCGACGCGCCGGCGTCCCCCATCTCCTTGATGGCGTTGCGCAGCGCCGGGACCCCGAGGTCACGCAAGGCCTTGACCACGATGGACGGGGTGATGGGCTCCCCCTCGCCCGATCGCTGGTGCTCCGGCATCGACCAGGCTGGCGCGGCTTTCTGGTGCGCGCCGACCGACCACAGGGCGAGCAGGGCGAGGAACGGGCCGATCGTGAGCGCGGGCCCCCACACGACCTGAACAATCGTGATCATCAGGTTGATGAACTTGATGACGGCCATGAGCGGCGTGACGACCTCGGTCGCGTCCTTGGTGGCAATCGCCATGCACACCCCGAGGGCGACCAGGACCCCGACGCCGGTGCCGGCGGAGACGGCGGCGCCCCTGGCGGCATCGAGGGGGGAGTGGAGCAGGTCCATGCGGCGGCGGTGGCGTGCCTCGCGGAAGCGCTGCCCGCGCTCTTCCCACTCGCGTGCCTCGTCCAGGTTCCCCGCGGCTTCGGCCGCCCGCATCATCCGCTCGTACCGGGCCGGCGTGCGGGCCTCCCAGGTACGGCGGGCGACGATCCGGCCGCCGCCGTAGACGTAGAGGGCGTGCCGGGCGACCGCGCGGGCCGACGTCTTGGTGACGTCGTGCGTCAGGGCCGTACGGATGGCCCGTCCGGAGCGCACCCACAACGGCAGCCGCGGGGCCGGTGCCGGGTCGGGGACGACCGTGAGCACGGTCGGGGCGTTCGCCCCGGTGGGCGGGTCGGTGGTCTTGTGGAGGTTGATGACGTTCTCGGTCATGCTGGCAGTGCTCCTGTCTGCCCCGGATCGGGGTGGGAGTTGAGGGAGAGAGCCGGGGCGGGCGGATCCGTGGAAGAGCGGCCCGCCCCGGTGATGTGGCCAGGCGGCCCCGCGTGTCGGCTGATCGCTCCGGCCGTGCACACTGCTGGGCGAATCCAGTGGCACGGGGAGGGGAATCCGGATGGGACTTCGCAGTTGGTGGGGCAGCCGCAGGGCCAATGCTCAGATCGAGCGGATCGTGGATGCCGTGAACTCCGGGCAGGCGCTGATGGCTGACGCGACCGCCCTTGAAGCATCCGGCTCCCACCAGGAGATCGCTGGTGTCGTGGAGGTCTGCGACGTCCACCTTCACTTCAAATCGAACGCGGACCTCAAGGCCAGGGCCGACGGCTGGCGCATCGACCGGTCAGATATCGCAGGCGTCCAGGACGGAGACGAACCAGGTGAAGTGGTGATCACCTTCCGCACTTCAGAGCGCTTCCACGCCATCGTCGTGACGCCTGTGATGCACGCAGACAAGTGGCGTTCACTGGCCACCGGGTGACTCACCACGACCGGACCGAAACAGCCGGACGGGTCCTCCGGGTGAGCGGCGGGGCAACGAGCGGCCACGGTCACCACCACCCCGACGACTTCCTGGTGGCCTTGTCGCGAGCGGCCTCGGTGAGCTGCCGGCGCCGCTCGATGTACAGGGCCTGAAGCTCAGCGTTCAGCCGGGTCTCGGCAGCGGACCCGATGGAGTCCATCCGGTCCTCGGCACCGCCGGCGCTCCGGCCGCGGTAGACGTTGCGGGCGCCGCCGGCCATGGCACGGGTCATGGCGAGCCGTTCGCGGCTGGTCAGCGGCCACCACTCGCCCCGGCGGACCGCTTCCAGCTTGCTGGTGGTCTTGCGGATCTCGCGGTCGATACGGCGGATCTCGGAGTTGCCCATGTCAACGCCCCTTGGGGTGGTCGTCGGTGGTGAAGGTTGCGTAGGGGCCGTCGGTGGCCTGAGGGGCGTGCATGACGGTGTTGACAGCCGCGAAGAGAGCGGCCCCGGCGGCGGCTGCCACGGCGAGCCCCGGGTGTCCGGTGTTGGTGGCAAGGCGTGCCGCGCCCTGCGCGGCGGAGTTGACCCTGAGAGCGTTGGTCGGGTCGTTGGTGGCGCTCATGATCCGGTCGTACAGGCCCATGACCTGGGTCCTTTCGGCGGAAGAAGCGAATGATCAGGCGGCGTGCTGCTCTTCGGTGGCCAGGCAGATGCCGCAGATGCCGTGAGAGCGGGGGATGCAGTAGCCGGCGTCGCGCCGGCAGGCGGGGCAGGTGCGGCGGGCGGCATTGGCCTTGGCGAGCGCCGCCCACCTGGCCGGCGTCATAGGGCGGACCGGTTTGGCCAGGTCGACGCGGTAGAGGTAGGCGACCAGCGGGGGGCGCCGGCGGCGGGGGCGTTCGAGCTGCGCGGCCACCTGCTGGCCACCGGGTCGGAGGTTGCGGGCCCGGAGTTGGCGGCGGGTGGCGTAGCCATCCGGTGCCAGGTGCCACCGGAACACCGGCAGCGCGGCCATCAGATGACGCGCTTCCAGGCGGCCCTGAGGCGGACCTCGGAGGCGGAGTGGCCGGCGGTGCGGAAGCGGGTGGCCATCTCCCGGTACGAGAGCGGCGGTTGCTCGCTGTGCCGGATCTCATCGACCAGCGTGTCGAGTGCCGCGTCACTGAGCGCGGGCGCCTGCTCCAGCGCCGCAACCGGCTCGGAGAGGCCCCACACCGGGAGCTCCCACGAGGGTGTGACGTCGGGTGTGACGCGGCTCGTCACGCTGGTCAGGGCCCGTCCGGTGCTCTCACCCTTGCGGGCCGTCTCCAGCGTCGACCACGCCCCGGCCAGGGTCTCTGCGGTCTTGGCCTGGACGCGTGCGACGCGGGCGCCCGCCTCGGTCACGGCCGTCAGCCGCGTCTCCTCGGTGGATGCTTCGGCCCGCAGACGGGCGCGGGCTACGGCCGCGTCGTCGCGGGCTTCCTGCTGAATGCCCCGGATCGTGTCCAGCGCGGCCGGGGTGAGCGCCGTGCGCTCCCACAGTCCGTGGACCAGCCACAGCATCTTGGCGGCGATCGGCAGCCACGCCACCGCCAGCCACGCCCCCATCGACGTCTCGGCAGTCACGGCGTGGGTGACCAGGACACCGGAGGCGACCGCGCCGAACGACCAGCCGACGGCGGTCACGGCGTTGCTGTGGTCGCCCTGCGCGGCCAGGCGGCGCTCATAGGCGAGGGTGGCGAGCCATCCGCCGTCGATACCCAACCCGACGACCAGGGCGACGTACCAGGGCACGGCCGCACCCAGCCACATCATGACCACGGCCAGGGTGAGCACCATGGACACGGCGGTCATCGCGACCGCCGGCAGCACGGTCAACAGGGTCTTGGCGTTGAGGTTCCTCATGCGGCACCGCCGGGCAGGGTCTCGCTCGCGGTGCGGTTGATCAGGGCGACGCGGGCGGCGAGCGCGCGGTGACGGGCCCGGCGGATCCGGCGCGCGTCCAGCTCGGTCGGGGTGCGGTCCAGGGTGATGATGTAGGCGTCCAACAGGTCGACGTCCGCCAGGATGACGGGCATCTCCTGCTCGATCGCGTCCAGTTCCGCGTCCGTCGGCTCGCCCCAGTCGGCGAACTCGGTAACAGCGTCCTGAACTGTGACGATGTGCTTCATTGGGTCGTGTTCCTCTCCGATAGGAACGGCCCGAACAGCGGCCCCGGTGTTCCCGCACCGGGGCCGCGCGCCGTTGAAGTCGGTAGATCCGGCTCCCCTCAACGCCGCACGTACGAGACGTGCAGCGGAGGCAACCGGCCGCAGCGCTGAGCTGCGGAAAGGTCGGATAGCGCTGTACTCGCACGCAGGGACAAAACCCGCGAGCGCCGCCCTCTTGCTCGCAGAGGCGGGGCGGTCTTCCTCATCAGCTCTCTGTTGAGTTCTCAAACGGCTGTCGCTTCCTTCGAGCCCGTTTCACGGAGCCCTCCGGGCGTTTGCGCAACCCTCGGTTCACGTCCGTTTTGCACATAGGTGTGCCGAGGTTCAGCGACCGCCGTTCCCCGAAGTGACCGGCGGGCACATCCCTAAGGTTCCCTAGGGTTCCCTGCGGTGTCAAGCGGTAAGGTAGGGAACCTCAGGGAAGTAACGAAAGGGAGCAAGCGATATGGCAGGCCAGGCCGACAATCGGGCGCCGTACGCGAAGATTGCCGCCCACTACACGGAGCTGATTACGTCTGGTCAGCTAGAGCCAGGAACCCTCTTGCCCAGCATCAAGAACCTCGCGGAAGAGTGGAAAGTGAGCACCGCGACGGCCGAGAAAGCGCTGCGCAAGCTGCGCAACGAGGGACTGGTGCGCGGGATCCACGGCATCGGAACGGAGGTCTTGGACCAGCCGGCCCCGATGTCTTCGGGGGCCCAGCGTCAGGACCGAGGACACCGCACCGGGTCTAGCTGGGGATCAGGCGAAAGGTCTGACTCGCATCAGGCAGCCGTCGTGTCCGCGCCCGCCGAAGTGGCGCAAGCCTTGGACATTCAGCCTGGCTCCGACGTGATCCGCCGAAGCCGGGTCTACCGAGACCGGCACGGCATCGTCGCCCACAGCACGTCGTGGATTCCCGCTCGATACGGGAAGCTGATCCCCCAGCTCGCGGCGAGTGAGCGCCTAACCGGAGGTACCTCACTTCAGCTCATCGCCCAAGCAACCGGTCACCCCATCAGCCACCGCATCGACACAGCCTCGGCCCGCCTGCTGACGCGGGAGTACGCACAGCTCTTGGAGTTGGACCCCGAACACCCGCCGACCGACCCAGTCGTCGTCATGACGGCGAAGTTCGTGAACAGCGAGGGGGACATCGTGGAGTACGGCGTAGACCTCGGGGGCCCCGGCCGAACATGGCGCACGGAATCCGAGGTGGCCTCATGACCGTGATGGATGACACGCTCGCGAGCGTGCTCGAAGATCGCCTAGGGGCACTGCTTGCGGCCCGCAGGGCTGGCACAATCACGCTCGAAGGCGAAGCGGAGATGGCCACCATCTCCCAGACCATGGCGAGACCGATGCCACCACATCCACCGTTCTGCGTCCTGATGACCGGCCTTCCCGGCTCCGGCAAGACCACGCTCTCGCGCGCGCTCACGGCTCGTGGGTTCGTTCGGCTGTGCCCGGACGAAGAGATGTACCGGCGACACGGCGTGTACGGCGTGGACTTTCCGCGCGGCGTCTTCCCTGTTCTTGAACGTCCGGTGCTCGAAGACGTGGCAGTCGAACTCAGGGAGCACCTAAAGGCCGGCGACGACGTCGTCGTTGACCACGGCTTTTGGACCCCGGAAGTCCGTGCCGAATGGCGAACCATCGCCACCGACGCCGGAGCCACCCCCGTACTGGTCTACCTCCCAGTCGGCCATGACGAGCTCTGGGCAAGGGTCAGCAAGCGCAACGAGTTCCATGCGGACGATCCAAATTCGATCTACTTCTCGGAGAGCGACCTCCAGCGGTACCGGACCCGATTCGTCCCCCCGCAGGCAGACGAACCGCACGTCGTCTACACGGGTGACTCTGCGGCCGTGATCGCGGCCATGGAAGCCTCCCGCCCCTGACTCTCTACGGGCCTAACGCGCAGGTCAGCCCTGCGGCTCTCCGTCTCAGTTTCCGTCTCATTCACCCCGTCCGGAGTCGTCCACGACGGTTCAGGCGTCGGACCGGAGTACGGCAATGAACGGGGCTGAACGGGTCTGGATCATGCCCTGACCAGCACGAACAGATCTCGAAAGCGAGTACGGAAGCCTTCTTGCCTCGGCGAGAGCCTCCCTACTTCATCAAGCCCCGGCTGCGCTCCGCTCCGCCGGGCGCGCTTCCCGGCTCCGCTCCGGGCGCCGCTCCTGCCTTCGGCCCGCTCCGCCCGCGCTGCGCCGACGCGCGCCCACATGTGGATAGGGCCGGAAGCCATGAGTCGATCACCGCATAGAGCGGCCCGCGGTCAAGACAATGCCTCCGGCGGGGGATCGGCCGGCACCGGGATGGAGGGGGCGCCGTCGCCGACCGCGGGTCCGTAGGGGCGTGCGTGGGATGCTCCCATCCCGACCACCGTCGACCCAGGCAGAGCCGAGCAGACGCGGCCCAGGGCGTCCAGGTCGTTCGTACAGTGGCGCGCTCCACCTGGACGCCCTGAACCACGCCCGCTCCACGGTGTGTGGGTCGACGGCGGACGGGATGGGAGCTGGGGTGAGTGGTGGGCGAGGATACGGGGCCGCCGGACCCCTCGATTATTTTTGTGATCCCAGTCACTCAAAAAATACGGACATGTTGCGCAATTGGGTGTGTGACACGAGATTTGCAGGTCGTTTGGGCGCCGTCATTGTCAGTAGGGTGTGATATGGCGGTGCGTTTCCGCAGGTCACTGCGAACCCGGGCAAGCGGTCCGTGGGACATCGGGCACGACATCCTGTACGTGGACGACAAGTTCCTCGACATTAGCGAGAAGAGGACTGAGCGGGCCAACGTGTCAGCGTCGTGCCATACCGTTGGAGCATCAACACCGAAGGACGCGCCCGCCTTTGGGAAGAGGATCCGGGCGCGCCCTTCTGACAACCAAGGAGGACGTATGCCCATCCCGGGCCTTGGTGGACTGTCGGTGCTCGACACCCACCTGCTTGAAACTGTCGCACGTGGGACTGACAGCTGCAAGAAAATCATGATCCCGCTGGCTGTGATCATGGCGTGCGTGATCAACGGCGACACGATGACAGGTGCTCTGCGTCAGGCGACATGGCTGGTCATCGCGGTGACCGTTCTGGTCGTCGTGCAAGCGCTCGTCGATTGGCTTCCGCAGCGGCGTGTCAAGCCCGTCGGCGCGCCTGACACCAGTAGCTGACACCAACAGCGGCGAACGCCAAGGAACGCGAACGGCCCCCAGCGGTCGATAGACCGTCGCCCGGCTTGGATCTCTCCACCTACCCGGGGGCCGTGATCGACCTGATACGGATGAGGTCAGATCTCAAACTCTGTGGCCAGTGCGGGCGCCGTTCTTCAGCCGATGAACGGCGCCCGCCGGCTTCACTCGGTGAGTGGGGCTTCGCCGGGCTCGGTTACTGTCTGGTGGCCCCAAGAGTCGGGCGCCAGCGAACGGGAGGCCGCCGCCGTGTCGATACGCGAGAACTTCGCCAAGCTCTTCAAGAGCACGGCCAAGGCCCCTGACGGCGAGCCGTTCGCGGTAGAGCGCCCGTGCCAATGTTCGCCGGAGTGGCCCGGCTTGGAGACGACGGCAAACGGGCACATGCTCCCGGCTCACCCATCCAGCCACTACAGCGTTCTTACGAACCCCGAGGTCGGGCCGTTCGTCGCGCGCTGCACCCATTGCCGGGCTCGCTACCCCCACCCTTGGGCGATCCCGCAGGGCGCGCCGATGCCCTTCGACTGGGCTCGTGAGACTCCGCCGACCGTGTAGGCCCTGGGCCGTCTGTGGGCCGTCCGAGGGTGGCCGACGACGACAGATGACGACAGACGACGACCGCTCCGCCCCTGCTCAGCGGTGGCGCGTGCTTCAGCGGCGCAGGCGCCCATCGGCGAAGCACAGTTGAGGAACTCCAGGGGTTCTGTCTCCGTACTTACACCTACAGCAGGCGCCGCCGTATTCTCGCCAAGTGGTCAACGATGAAGCCCGAGGAAGTATCAGGCGAGACGGAACACGGAAGCGGGCCACTCTGACAACGGGAGAGAGGCCGCGCGACAAGGCGGCCGGCAGTGAGTCCAGGGACGCCACTGTGTCACCGGCCGAGCTGTTGCAGATGGTCAGCCGCCGACACGGAAGCGCCGGCGCGTGGGAACTACGGAGCCTCAAACGCTTGCGCAGGGACGACCCGGATGAGTTCGCTCGGCTCCTGAACGATGTACGCAGCCGCCCACAGTAGGCCGCTCCTCCCGCTTCGCGACAGACCCTCTTCCGCCGACGAAACCTCAGCTCAAGCCCAGTGGTCTGACGGCGCTTCTTGACGGCAACACCGGCGCACGATGCCGTACTGGACGAACCAGCCATGGACCATGTCGAGCAGGCGGGCGAGCCAGATCCATGGCTGGTGTGTCGCTGGGGGGAACTTGTAAAGCGAAGGTCGTCGGTTCGAATCCGACAGGGGGCTCCGACGAAATAGGCAACCTGCCCGCAGGGCCCGTGACTCGTGGTCTCGGCTACGGTTGCGGTCCCACGGCCGCGCCGCAGGGGCGGTGGGCCTCGACGAGGGCCGCCGACGAGCCCCGACGGGACAGTTCTCGCGCGGTTGACCTTGAGACCCGGGTACGACGAGGCTGCGCCCTGGTGGTGGCATCGGTGGCCGCGTATGCCTCCTACGTTCATCAGCGGTCGTTCGCTCTTCGGGGCGGGGCAGACGGGGCGAGCGCCGCGCTGTGGCCGTTGTCGGTCCACGGATTGTTGTTCCTGGCTACGGTCGGCCTGCTCAAGCCTCCTCGGCACGCGAGCCGCCGGGCGCGTCATGTGGTGTGGATGGCGTTCCTGCTCGGCATCGGGGTGTCCCCCTTGCGGCCATCATCGCGGCAGCGCCCGCTCTCGCTCGGCAGCCGGTGCTGGTCGCGGGATGGCCGCCGGTCGCCCTGTTGTTCTCGGTTGAGCTTCTCGCGCACCGGTCCGGTGATCGAGAGTCGAGCGAGAGCGCGGTGCGAGCCCCGGCTGTCAGTCGCCTCACGCACAGCGGGCCAGGACGGAAGCCATGCGAGACCTGCCTGCTGAGCAGCAGCGAGACACTCTCGCTGGGAACGAGGACGTGACCAGCAACTCTCGGCCCTCGACGGCCGTACAGCCCAAGGCCGAGCCGAATGCTGAGCAGGCTATGCGGGAGCAC
The DNA here is from genome assembly GCF_040702065.1 of Streptomyces sp. NPDC086777. Taxonomy (NCBI): domain Bacteria; kingdom Bacillati; phylum Actinomycetota; class Actinomycetes; order Kitasatosporales; family Streptomycetaceae; genus Streptomyces; species Streptomyces sp. NPDC086777. The sequence goes on from NZ_JBFBJI010000007.1 coordinate 103,424, forward strand.
TTCCAGCAACAGCACGCCGACGGGCGCCGAGCTGGATCGGGTTGCGGCTTGGATGGACAGGACCCACCAGGAGCACCCGCTGCCCGACTGCTTCGACCAGGCCACCAGCAGTGCGCCGGACGGCGTTGCCTCGCTCTGCGCCACGGCCTTCGAGAACATCGTCGAGGTCCTGGGTGAAGGCACAGCCCCGGCGGATCGACAGCCTGCGCGGCGACTTCCGCCGGATCCGCACCCGGGCGTGCGGGCCGAAGTCGTCTCCGGCGCCCAGTGCTGTGACCGCGAACCTTCGCCGGGTCGCTGGGCCGGTGATCAAAAAAGGAGGGGTGGCTCCCTCCGGGCCGCTTGGAGACGTACCGGGCTCAGAGCTATGCCTGATGCTCCAGTCGTGCGCGGGTCGTTGCGGCTGGCCGGTGGTTCGCTCATGGCGCCTGGCTGAGACGCCACCGGGGTGCAGTCGGGCGGACCGCGGTTTCGGTGAGCCGAGCAGTACGGACGGCTGGTTCGAAAGCCACGGAACCGATGACAGCCCGCGTCCAGCGCGTGGGCGAGTGCTGCTTGGTCGCGAGGGGGGCCTGCTCGGCAACTCCGCCGGCGGCCGGGCCGAGTTCCACTCCAGCGTCGGCTCCACCGAGCGACCGTGCCCGGTGACGGCTTGACGCGGTCGGCACACACCGCTCGTGCAGGCCGCACGGGAGCGGACACCAAGGCAGATAGTTTACACTTCAACAACATATCGTGGCGCTGCCACCGAGGTCGGCGGCAATGGGGCGCGTGAGGCCTCTGATCGAGCAGAGCCACCGGGATGCCGACATCCTGCTGTGCCTCATCCGACTGTGATCCACCTCACGGGAACTGGCCCCGTGTATTCGACAGGTACCTGCGTGAAGCAATCCTTGCGAGCTCGTCTGCGAGCCGGCGATCCAGAAGCCTTCCGCCAGCTGTACCAGGAACTGGGCCGGGCGATCTACGCGCACGCCTACCGTGCCACGGGCGACTGGTCGGCCGCCGAGGACGCGATGTCGCTGACGTTCCTGGAGGTGTGGCGTCTGCGGGAGCGGCTGGAGCAGGGCGACGAGAGCCTCCGCCCCTGGGTCTACGGCATCGCCACCAACGTCCTGCGTAACCGCGGCCGCGCAGCGCGCAAACACCAGCAGACCCTGACCCGCTTCCCCGCACCCGAGACCGTCCCGGATATTGCCGACGAGGTCGCCGATCGCATCGACGACAGCGAAAGGCTCGCGGCCGCCAGAGCGGCGGTGGCCAGGCTGCGCCGCGGGGACCGCGATGTGTTCATGCTGTGCGTCTGGTCCGACCTCAGCTACGCCGCGGCGGCCCAGGCCCTGGGCGTCCCGGTCGGCACCGTCCGCTCCCGCCTGTCACGCGCACGGGGGCGTCTGCTCAAACTGACCGAGCAGGAACTGAAGCACGTGAAAAAAAGAGTGGAACCCCCTGCGCCCGTCCGACAGATACAGGGCGACCGCACACCCGCGGTCCGGTCGATACAGGAGAAAGCCCGATGAACGCTCCGAAGCATGGTGACGAGGCCGAGCGCCAGGAGCTGTCGCACCTGCTGCCGCGCCCCGGCACACCAGGTCTCTCTCCCGCCCGGTCTCAACGTCTTGAGGAATATCTGATGCAGGAAGTCACCCAGACCGGCGCGCGGACGCAGCCGTCTCCCGCAGCGAAGCGCGGTATGCCGCGCTGGAGCCTGGTAGCCGCGCCGGTCGCGGCCCTGGCTGTCGCCGCAGCCGTCGCCGTCAGCGTCACCGGCTCCGGCGCGACCCCCGCCGACGACAGTGTGGCCATGGCCTCGGTCATCACCGTGCAGCCCGCCTCCGCCCGCGGTGCCACCGCCTTCCTCAGCCAGGTCGCGGACGCGGCCGGCAAGCAGAAGACCCCGACCGTCGGCGCCCACCAGTTCATCTACGTCAAGAGCGAGGTCGGCTTCACCCACCAGGTCAAGCAGCGCACCATCGGCGGCGCGGCCAAGCTCGACGCCGTCCACCAGCGCGAAGTGTGGCTGGCCGCCGACCCCTCCAAGGACGGCCTCATCCACGAGGGCGGCCAGAACATCACCATCCACAACAGCGGCAAGGGTGTGGTCAATCCCGGCGCACAGTCGCAGCCCGCCAGGCCGGGCACCGTCCCGCAGATCGCGTCGCTGTCGACGAACCCCGACGCGCTGCTGAAGCAGATCTACTCCGCCACCCGCGGCGAGGCTCCGGGCAAGGACGCCGCCGCGTTCAACTGGATCGGCGAGACCGTATCCGAGTCGATCGTCCCCGGTGAGACGGCCTCCGCAATCTGGCGGGCCGCCGCGAAGATCCCCGGCGTCGTCCTCGTCGAGGACGCCACGGACGCGGCCGGCCGCCATGGCGAAGCCATCGCCCACGTCTCCAACGGCGAACGCACCGAGTACATCTTCGACCGCAACACCCACCTGTTCCTCGGCGAGCGCAGCTACCTCATCAAGGACACCTCGATGGGCAAGGCAGGCATGCTCACCGGCACCAGCGCGATCCTCTCCCGCGCCGTCGTGAACAAGATGGGTGACCTGCCCGCAGGCGCCCGCGCCTGACCCGCACACCACCCCACGCCCGGCTGCTGACCATCAGTCAGCGGTCGGGCGGACCCATCTCACCACCGGCCTGGCACCCATACGGCCTGGCCTGAGCGGAGGCAACATCGTCTGACAGGGCGGCAAGGGCTCGTCCGCCGGCAGATGCTCGACCTCACCTTCAGCCGGATCAATATCCCTTGCACCACCGGTGGTTCACCGTCGTGGTCGGGCATGAGGAGCGGTGGGTGAGCCGGGCCCGGTGGTCATGCCCCACATGAGCGGTCTGTCAGTGCCTTCGGAGTTGGTGACACCCCCCGGGCCATGCACTCGACAAGGGGAGGTAGTCATGCCAACTCCGAAGGCCGGTAACCGCGTTGCGCGGCCACGAAAACAGCAATGGGGGGCGGCCGTGCTGCTGTCCGGGCCGCTGCCGCCGTTCCGGAGTGGGCGGTCCGGGCCGCGTCAGCTGTGGTTCAGGGACCACGCGACCTGGTCTTCGTACCAGCGGGCGGCAGTGACACCGTGCCACGACGCCGCCTCGTCGACCTGGTCCCGGTACCAGCGGGCGGCGCTGACGCCGTGCCACGGGGCCGCTTCGCCCTTGTGGGCCGTGGCCTGTACGGACACGTGCTGCTTGTGCTGCACGGGCACCGAAGTCGTGGCTGCCGACGCCGAGCCGCCGGCCCCGAGAAGGGCTCCGCCGGCCAGTGCGGTGGAGGCGAGGGCGATCGAGAGACGCTTCGTCATGCTGCTCATGGTCATTTCCCTTACAGAACTGCCGCGTCTTCGCCGATCCGGCGGGCGCCGCTTCCATGTGAACCGAGATCCGGAGATCCCGGGTCAGTCGGCTGGCTCAAGGTCATCCGGAGGGGTGCCTCATGTTGACTCCGCCACCGTACCCGAGGGGTGCCTCATATTTGCAGTGAGGCTCGTCACGGCACGTCGGAGGTGTGAGATTGCGATCGGAAACATTGCGACAATCCAAGTGGAGGGGTGCCTCATGTTACTGTCGAGCCGTGAGCCACCACCACGCCCCGTCCCTGAGCGAGTCACCGGCGAAACCTCTGTGCCGTGACGCGCGGCGCAACAGGGGCGCAATCGTGGCCGCAGCCCGCACGGCCTTCTCCGAGCAGGGTCTGGGCCTGGCCTAACGGCGTCCCTGGAGGGTGGCGCCCGCGAGGCCGGTGCGGCGATCGGCACGCTCTACCGCCACTTCCCCACCCGTCTCGCTTTGGTCGAAACGCTTTTCAACGCGAAGAAACACGGAGCTACTCGTCGCTGCGGAAGAAGCCGCGGCCATGACGACGCCGGGGAGGGGTTCTGCCGCTCCATGGAGAATCTCTGCCGGCTGCAGGCCTGCGACCGCGCCTTCAACGACCTGGTCTCGGCACGGCTGCCCCTTCACGCGGACGGCCGCGAGATGCATGACCGCGCCGAGGAACTCCGCAGCCGGATCATGCGCAACGCCCAGGAGCAGGGCGTCCTGCGCGGCGACGTCACCGCGCAGGACATCGCCTTCGTGATCTGGTCCCAGGCCGGGATCATCCAGGCCACCCGCACCATCGCCCCCCGAGCCTGGCGCCGCCACCTCCACCTGATGCTCGACGCCTTCCGCACCGAGGGCGCCCACGAACTGCCCGAACCTGGAAATCGACCGACGGGCAGGCCAACGCCACCATCGACCGCGAGCTGCGTGTGCACTGTGTGGAGAGACTGATACACCCCGGCGGCCCCGGGGCGCTCGTCTGTTGCACCCGACCGGAACCGGGAGGATCGTAATTCATGGGCACGGGCGCAGCCGGGAAGTTGCCGCACGCCGGGCAAGGCCCCCAGCGCAGCGCGGCAGAACATCGCAATGCCCTCTGCCGAGCAGGTCACGTTCTCCGGGAGGGTGTACTCAATGACCCAGTACGGCCTGCCGGAATCGGTTGAAGCGTGCCTGTTCGATCTGGACGGTGTCATCACGAAGACGGCCGTCATACATGCGGCCGCGTGGAAGCAGACGTTCGACGACTTCCTCCTCCGGCACGACGGATCCGGCTTCACGCCGTTCGACGCCGTCCAGGACTATGACGAGTACGTGGACGGAAAGCCGCGCACCGACGGGGTGCGCAGCTTCCTCGCCTCGCGCGGTATCAAGCTCCCCGAGGGATCCCCGGACGACGAGGGGGATACGGTGCAGGGTCTAGGGAATCGCAAGAACGATCTGTTGCTGGAGAAGATCCGCACGAAAGGTGCCGAATCATACCCGGGCACCATGCGCTATATCCGGACGGTCCGGCAGCACGGCCTGAAGACAGGCGTGGTGTCCTCCAGCGCGAATTGCCGGGAGATCCTGGTGTCGGTGGGGGCCGAAGCCCTGTTCGACGTGCGCATCGACGGGCTGGTGGCCGCGGAGCGCGGGCTTCCCGGCAAACCGCATCCCGACACGTTCCTGGCCGCCGCCCATGACCTGGGCGTCACAGCCCGGGTGTCGGCTGTTTTCGAGGACGCACTCGCCGGGATGGACGCCGGCCGGTCGGGCCACTTCGGCTATGTCGTAGGGGTCGACCGGGTCGGCCAGGCGGACGCCCTGCGCGCCCACGGCGCTGACATCGTCGTGCAGGACCTCGCGGAGCTGGAGCGCCTGGGATGATCACAGACACTTGTTTCGCCGTCGATCCCTGGGCCCTGAAGGAAACGCCCCTCAACTTGGATCTGCTGCCACAGAGCGAATCGGTCTTCGCGCTCTCCAACGGTCATGTCGGCTGGCGCGGAAACCTGGACGAGGGCGAGCCTCACGGGCTGCCCGGCTCCTACCTCAACGGCTTTCACGAGTTGCACCCGTTGCCCTACGCGGAAGGAGGGTACGGCTACCCCGAGTCCGGCCAGACCGCGATCAACGTCACCAACGGAAAAATTCTGCGGTTGCTGGTCGACGACGAGCCCTTCGACCTGCGCTACGGCAGGCTCCGCGCTCACGAGCGTGTGCTGGACCTGCGTGCCGGTCTTCTCCACCGCAGCTGTACGTGGACCTCGCCGGCGGGCCACACGGTCCGGGTGCGCTCCACTCGGATGGTCTCCTTCACCCAGCGCTCCATAGCCGCCGTCGCCTACGAAGTCGAAGCCGTCGACACCCCAGTGCGCATCGTGGTGCAGTCCGAACTCGTCGCCAACGAACAACTTCCCGCGGTCGCGGGCGATCCCCGCGCCGCTGCGGCCCTGGAGTCGCCACTCGATGCGGAAGAGAACCAAGCGCTGGGAAACCGTCTGAGCCTGATCCACTGCACGCGCAACAGCAAGCTCCGGGTCGCGGCCGCAGCCGACCACACCGTGCGGGGGCCCGTGCAGACGCAGACCAGTGTCGAGAGCAACGACGATGTCGCGCGCCTGACGGTCACCTCGCTGCTGGCCCCCGGCCAGCAGCTGAGGATCAACAAGCTGGTCGCCTACGGCTGGTCACGCATCCGTTCCTTGCCCGCGGTACGGGACCAGGTGGAAGCCGCGCTCGCAGCAGCCGGCAGCACCGGCTGGCAAGGACTGGTGGACGAGCAGCGGCACTACCTCGACGAGTTCTGGGCACGCTCCGATGTCGAAGTTGACGGAGACGAGGAAATCCAGCAAGCCGTGCGGTTCGCACTGTTCCACGTGCTGCAAGCCGGCGCACGCGCCGAGCAGCGGGCCATCCCCGCCAAGGGGCTGACCGGCACCGGCTACGACGGCCACTCGTTCTGGGACACCGAGACCTTCGTCCTGCCGCTGCTCACCTACACCTCGCCCGGAGCCGTAGCCGAGGCGCTGCGCTGGCGGCAAAGCACCCTGCCGGCGGCCCGGGACCGGGCGCGGCAGCTCGGGCTGCGCGGAGCAGCATTCCCATGGCGGACTATCGAGGGTTCGGAGTGCACCGCCTACTGGCCGGCCGGCACCGCCGCGTTCCATGTCAACGCCGATATCGCGGACGCCGTCATCCGCTACGTCTCCGCCACCGGCGACCAGGACTTCGAGCAGACCAGTGGGGTGGAACTCCTCGTGGAGACGGCCCGGCTGTGGATGTCGCTGGGCCATCACGACCACCGTGGCACCTTCCACATCGACGGCGTGACCGGTCCGGACGAGTACAGCGCGGTCACCGACGACAACGTCTACACCAACCTCATGGCCGCCAGGAACCTGCGCGGAGCGGCCGGCAGCGCCGAACGCAATCCCCACCAGGCGGCGGCTCTTGGCGTGGACGACGAGGAGACAGCAGCTTGGCGCGACGCCGCGGAGGCCATGCACCTGCCCTACAACGACGAACTGCAGGTGCACGAGCAGCATGCCGGGTTCACCCGCCACCAGCCATGGGATTTCGCCGCCACCCGGCCCGACCAGTACCCCTTGCTGCTGCACTTCCCCTACTTTGACATCTACCGCAAGCAGGTGGTGAAGCAGGCGGACCTGGTACTGGCCATGTACACGTGCGACCAGTCTTTCGACACCGAGCAAAAGGCCCGCAACTTCGCCTACTACGAACCGCTGACGGTCCGCGACTCGTCACTGTCCGCATGCTGCCAAGCGGTCATAGCAGCGGAGGTCTGCCATGAGCGCCTTGCCTACGACTACGTCGTAGAAGCGGCACTGATGGACCTGACTGACCTGGAGAACAACACTCGGGACGGGCTGCACATCGCCTCACTGGCCGGAACCTGGATGGCCCTGGTCTGCGGCTTCGGAGGCATGCGCCACAACGGCGACACGCTGTCGTTCATGCCCCGGCTACCCGAGAATCTCAGCCGGCTCACCTTCCACATGGGGATCTGGGGCCGCCGCCTGCGCGTGGAGATCAGGACAGGGACCGTCACCTACACCCTGCTGACCGGCACGACGATGACGGTCCGGCACCACGGCGAAGCACTCACCCTCACCGTCGGCTCCCCTGTGAGCCGCCCCGTCCCCGACTCGACCGTGCGCCCAACCCCCGAACAGCCGCAGGGCCGCCGCCCTGGTCACCCTCGGCAGCAACGCGGAGGGCAGTGACAGCCGGGCGCCGACACACCTCCAGACGACTCCTACCCACAACGCGGTCACCTCGTCAGTCCTGGAGTACGGCGAAGAGAAGATTCAGTCCTTCGGTCATGGTGGGGTGCGTGATAATCATGTCGCGGAGGGCGGTGTAGGGGAGATCGGCGAGCATGGCGGTCTGCACTGTGGTGAGGGTCTCGCCACTCTCCGGGCCCAGGAGGGCCACGCCCAGGATGCGGTCGGTGCGGGCGTCGACCACGGCCTTCCAGAGGCCGTCCGTATCCCGCATCGTACGCGCCCGCGGGATGGCGGCCACCGGCAGTCGGGCGACGCGCACCTGGTGTCCGGCGGCACGGGCCTGGGACTCCGTGAGCCCGATGCGGGCCAGTTCCGGGGTGAGGAAAGTGGTGTGGGGAACAAGCCGGTCCTTTGTGGAGCGGGAACCGCCGGCAAGGTTGGCCTTGAGGATCCGGTAGTCGTCCAGGGAGATGTGCGTGTACTGCGGGCTGCCGGCGACGTCTCCAGCGGCCCATGTGTGCGGGGCCGAGGTGGCCAGGCGGTCGTCGACGGCGACGAAGCCGGCTGCTGTGGTCCGGACCCCGGCGGCAGGGAGGTCAAGTCCGGCAGTGACGGGCCGGCGGCCGACTGCGACAAGCACCTCGTCGCCGCTCAGCACCGTGCCGTCGGACAGTGCCACAGTGACCCGTCCGTCCGCGCCCCGTCGGACGGAGGTGGCGGAACGGTGGGTGAGTACGTCAACGCCACCGGCGGCCAGCAGGCTGGTGACCGCCTGCGCAATGTCCTCGTCCTCCCTCGCCAGCAGCCGCGGGCCCCGGGCCACCAGGGTCACCCGGCTGCCGAAGGCCGCGAACATGTCCGCGAACTCCAGACCGACCGTGCCGCCGCCGATCACGATCAGGTGCTCCGGCAGCCGCTCCAGGTGCAGCAGGGTCTCACTGGTGAGGACACGCGCGTCCGCCAGGCCTGGGATGTCGGGCAGGAGTGGGGTCGTCCCGGTGTTGACGACCGCTTCGGCGCCGCGCAGTCTCCGGGTGCCGCCGCTGTTCAGGGTCACCGCTACCGTGCGTTGCGCAGTGAAGCGGGCCTCTCCGAGGATGAAGTCCATGCCGGAGTCGACGAACTGCTTGTGATTGATGGTGACCATGCCTTCCACCACGCCGGTCTTATGCGCGCGCAGCAGTTCGGCGCTGGCCTCGGGGGTTTCCGTCACAAACCCCAGCTGTCGCGCCCGGGCGAAGGTGCGCATGGCGCGGGCGCTGGCTACCAGAGCTTTGGTGGGGATGCAGGCGACGTTGATGCAGGTGCCGCCGATCATGCCCCGCTCTACCATGGCGACCCGTTTGCCGCTCCTGGCCCAATCCATGGCCAGCGTCTTGCCGGCCTTTCCGCCGCCTACGACGAGCAGGTCGAACTCCTCAACCGGGTCGACCATGTCGACCATCTCCGTCCTGTATGGCATGCCCTCCGCCGCGGTCCGTCGAAGGAAAGGAGGGGCACGTGTCGTCGGGGTAGATCACTCCTGGCTCCTGGGGCGTCCTCGGTGGGGACTGACATGCCGGACGGCGGACTACCTGCGTGCACCGGCATCCCGGTCGACTCACAGATCCAGAACGACGCCGTCGGTGGGCTTGGAGCAGCAGATGAGGATGTTGCCTTCGGCTGGTGGTTCGACCGGATCAGGTGAGTAGTCGACGGTGCCGGACATCAGGGCGAGTTCGCAGGTGTGGCAGACGCCGGTGCGGCACGACCACTGGACGGGTACGTCGCAGGCTTCGGCGAGTTCGAGCAGGGAGTCCTGACTGTCGTTCCAGGGGACAGTGAGGCCGCTACGGGCGAAGGAGACGGGAGGACCGGTGCCGACGGGGCCTGCGGGCTCGTGGGGCGCAAGTGCGGTCGAGGAACCCTTCACTCCCGGGGTGAGGGAGGGCCCGGCGCCGAAGATCTCGGTGTGCACTCGCGACGTTTCCAGCCCGGCGTCGACGAGCGCGGTGGTGACACTGTTCATGAAGCCCACGGGCCCGCAAAGGTAGGCGTCGGCGTCCGTCGGCAGGCCTAGATCCAAGATGCGGTTGGTCGAGAGCCGGCCGGCCTCTGTGTAGTCGACGCCCTTGCGGTCGGCGTCGCCCGGTTTGCTGTAATAGATGCTTGACCGGGCGTTCGCCAGGCCGTCGATCAGGTCGTGGCTCTCCTGAGCAAAGGGATGCTCGGTGCTGTCACGGGCTACGTGCAGCCACCACACCTGGCGCGGGGAGCGGTCACGCGCGAGCGCGTGGAGCATGGCCAGCACGGGAGTCACCCCCACCCCCGCGGACAGCAGCACCACCGGGTTGTCGCCTTTGGACAGGCAGAACGTTCCGCGGGGCGCGGCGGCCTCCAGGGTGTCGCCGACGCGTATGTGGGCGCGTAGCTCGTTGCTGGCAGCGCCGTGCGGTTCGACTTTGACGCTGATGCGGTACGTGCCGGTGCCGGGCTCGCCGGACAGGGAGTAGCTGCGGATCAAAGGCGGCACGTGTCCCTCGAGCGGGACCTTCACGGTGAGAAACTGACCGGGCAGAGCAGTGGGCAGTGCTGAACCGTCGGCTGCGGCCAGGGACAGCGAGAACACACTCCGGCTCTCGGGCTGTATGCGCGTGACAGTCAGCGGCCGGAAGCCGGGCCAGCTGGGCGGCGGGGCCGTGGCGGCCTTGTTCAGCCCTGCGCTGCCCGAGGAGCCGTCGGCCGCCTCGCTGTCGGCCTGGTCCAGGAGAGTCTGCATGGAGCCCTGCCAGCCGGGACTGAGGGCCGGGATCCGCAGGGCCCGTTCGACCTGCTCGCGTGTGTGTCCCGGCAGGTAGAGCACCCGGTCGATCTCCTCGACGGTCATCGCCTCGGGGCCGGTGGATACCTTGACGATCTCCTGCCCGGCCTCGACCTGGCCCTCCTCGATCACCCGCAGGTAGAAGCCGGGGCGGTGGTGGGCCACGAGCAGGGCCGCCATCTGCGGCTCTCCCATACGCAAGCCCACTCGGTAGCAGGTCACCCGGGGCTGGGTGACTTCGAAGAGCGCGCCGCCGATGCGGTAGCGGTCGCCGATGCAGACCTCGTCGTCCGGCAGGCCGTCGACGGTGAAGTTCTCCCCGAACTGGCCGGGCGCCAGGTCGTCGCGGCCCAGCTCCTTCGCCCAGAACAGGTAGGAATCGGTCTGGTAGACCAGTACCGCCCGCTGTTCGCCGCCATGCCCGCCCAGATCACCCTGGCCGTCGCCATCGATGTTGAGGCGCCGTACCATCTGCGGCCCGGCGACGGTTTGCTTGTACACGCCGGTGTGCACCGTCTTGCCGTGCCAGGGCACGTCGCGGGGCATCCCGACGTTCACTGCCATCAACGTGGCCACCATGCCACCTCTCTTGTGGCCGCCGTCTCAGTCGCTTGCAGTCACGGCCCTGGCGACCAGGTCGGTGTCCTCGTACAGGCGCAGCCGGACCAAGTACCCAACTCGACGGTGAAGTGGAAGGCGACGAGCATGTGCGGAATATGCGTCAAATCCGCCCGCAGGCAACCCCTTTCGCTGCGATGATCGGGAGGGGTGGTCACCTGCTCGGGCTCGGGAGGCTTTCCCCTCGGCGGCGTGGCGCCTCGAGACAGATGGCGTTGGGCACAACGTCTTCACGCTAGACCCGCCCTCCGGGGACAGCAACACAGAGACGAATATATGCGACCTTTTAGATTTTCTTTGCAGATGGCGAAACGGGAATCGCGGATGCATTAAGGCGCAAGGGGGTCGCGGAGGGTCACCGTCCCGCTCCGCGGAGCGCAACTTGTCTGCACAGCGCCAAATGCTCGGGCAGGCCCGAATTTCACATATGCGTCTTCACCCACCATCACTGTGCCGCCTCGCGATGGCTGCGGATCCACGCTGGAATGAACCGTCCGTTCCGCTGGGCCGATGCAGAACGCCCCGTGATGGGGCAAAGTGGAGAAGAAGGCCGAATGATCGGGACGGCGCCCCTCAGGTCACACACCCCGAAGGTGAGCACGGCACTTGAGTGATGTCGCTTGGGGTCGGCAGAGTCCGCACCGGAAGAGACCTCGCGTCACCGGACCGGAATGCCCTTCGGAAGGGCATCCGCTATACCGAATATTTGTCATACCGATGGTGCGGCAGCGCGTGAGGAGCGTCAGGTGGAAATCAAGAAGATCGACACGGCGGTTGTGTTCATTGACCCACAGAACGACGTGCTGAGCGAAGACGGAGCGAACTGGGACGTGGTGGGAGCGAGCGTCACAGAGAACAGGACCGTCGAGAATATGGAGAGAATCTTCGAGGCGGCGAAGGCAGGCGGATATGAGGTCTTCATCTCGCCTCACTACTTCTACCCGACTGACAGCGGATGGCGAATGAACGGGCCGCTCGAGACAAGCGAGCTCGAGACCCACACCTTCGCACGGACCGGACAACTCGATCTGACCGGGTTTCGAAACTCCGGGGCAGACTGGCTGGACCGATTCAAGCCGTATATCGAAGACGGCAGAACGGTGGTCGCCAGCCCGCACAAGGTATTCGGTCCGGAAACCAACGACTTGGTACTGCAACTGCGCAAGCGGGGAATGCAAAGGATCATTCTCGGCGGGATGCTGGCGAACATGTGCGTCGAGTCCCATATGCGTCACCTCATTGAGGAGGGATTTGAGGTCGCTGTGGTCAGGGATGCAACAGCTGGACCCCGACACCCGGTCTGGGGCGACGGGTATCAGGCGGCGATCATCAACTACCGCTTTTTCGCGCATGCGTTGCTGTCGACCGACGAAGTACTCGATGGAATACGCTGAGGAGATCGCGGCCTGGACATAGCGATCGCGTCCGTCCGATAGTTACGCTTTCAGTAGGCGCCGTTCGCGGTGCCGGTTTGCAAGGGGTAACCGGTGCTCGGAACGGAGTGCGGACAGCAACAGAGTTGCGGACCACAAAGGAGCGGATTCGGGTCGGCGCGAGAGGGATACTGTGGAGTTCCAACCCGTCGTGGAGCTGGTCGGTCGGGGTGTTGACGCCGCGGGCGTAGCCATTATGGTCGTGGGGACGTTCTTGGCGACCGTTATCGCGGGTATCCGACTCAATCGCCGACAGGCGGGTGTGTACCGCGGCTATCGCCGTCGCGTAGGGCGGTCGATCCTGCTGGGGCTGGAGTTTCTCGTAGCCGGCGATATCATCCGTACAGTCGCCGTCGCACCGACGTATAAAAGCGTCGGAGTGCTAGCCGTGATCGTAGGCATCCGCACCTTCCTCAGCTTTTCTCTCGAACTCGAGATCACCGGGCGGTGGCCATGGCAGAAGCCAGCGGCCGAAGCCGAAGACTGACCCCGCGAGCACAAGCAGCGTCAGACGGCCGCCACCCCCATGGGGCGCCTGGCACACCCCGCCGACGTAGTGGACGGTGTGGGGGCCGGCCTTGCCGGTGGTGAAGGTGTAGCAGCCGTCGGCGGTGAGGTCCTGCGGGGCCAGGGCGCCGTAGGGGCGGACCGGGGCGGTGGCGCAGCCCTGCGGGTCGGTCAGGCGGCGGGCGGTGACGGCGTTTCCGGCCGGGAAGCCGTTCTCCGAGTAGGTGACCTGGCAGATCACCCGGTAGGGGCCGCTGCCGGTCAGTACGCAGCTGTCCTCGCCGTCCTCCGGGAAGCGCGGGCAGACGCGGGCTCCGGTCGCGTCGGTGAGCCATGCGGCGGTGCTGCCGTAGACCGGGGTGGCGGCGGTGAGGCGGATGCGTTCGCCGGGCTGCCCGGTGAAGGGCCGGCAGTCGACCTCGGCCGGGCTCACGCTGGTGCGGGTGCCGGGCGGCCGGCCCCAGCCCGTGCCGACCGGATCGAAGCAGCCAGGGGTGGCCGAGTCGAGCGGGACGACGGTGAGCGTCGAGGCGGCGGGGTCCCAGCCGGTGTTGACGACCTTGAGGGTGTAGTCGCCGGCCGGGGGCGCTCGCGCGGGGCGTGGCCTCAGTGCCGGCCGGCCACCCGGTCCGCCACCCGCGCCAGCCGTGACGACTCCGTGCTCGGCCGGAGGCGTTCGCGCTGGTCGGCCGCGCGGTAGGTGGCGTACATACCCTGGACGCCGAGCCAGCGGAACGGCTCCGGCTCCCACTTGCGGACCTTGTGGTCCACCCACGGCAGCTCGGTCAGGTCGGTGCGCCCGGCCTGCCCGGAGTCGAGCTGGACGAGGTCGCGGAGGGTCCGGGCCGCGAGATTCGTGGTGGCGACTCCGGAGCCGACGTAACCGCCCGCCCAGCCGAGCCCCGTCGAGCGGTCCAGGGTGACGGTCGCGCACCAGTCCCGCGGTACCCCGAGCACCCCGGACCAGGCGTGTTCGACCGCGACGCCGGCCAGCGACGGGAAGAACCGCACGAGGATCTCGCGCAGCGCCTCGACCGTCGCCTCCTGCGTGCGGCCGTCGTTGTCCGTCCGCGAACCGAAGCGGTACGGCACCCCGCGCCCGCCGAGCGCGATCCGCCCGTCGGCCGTGCGCTGCGCGTACATGTAGGCGTGCGCCATGTCGCCCAGGGTCTCCCGGCCCTCCCAGCCCACCGACGCCCACTGCTCCGCCGTCAGCGGCTCGGTCGCGATCATCGAGGAGTTCATCGGCAGCCAGGTGCGCTTCTGGCCCTTGAGGTTCGCGGTGAAGCCCTCGGTGCAGCGCAGGACGTAGGGGGCGCGGACCGTGCCGTACGGCGTGACGGCGTGCTGGGGGCGGATCTCGGTCACCGGGGTCGACTCGTGGATGTCGACGCCGAGTGCCGTCACGGCCGCCACCAGGCCCTTCACCAGCTTCACCGGGTGCAGCCGGGCGCCGTGCGGGGTCCAGGTGCCGCCCACCGCGTCGGCGACGCGGATCCGCTCCCGGGTCTCCCCGGCGCCGTACAGCTCGCGGTCCTTCTCGCCGTACGACAGCTCGTGCTCGTGGAAGGCCTTCAGGCGGGCCAGCTGGGCCGGGGTGGTGGCGACCTCCAGCACCCCGCCCTTGTGCAGGTCGGCGTCGATGCCCTCGGCGGCGGCGACGGCCACCACCTCGTCGACGGTCTGGTTCATGGCCTTCTGCAGGCGGACGGCGGCCTCGTGGCCGTGCAGGGCGGCGTACCGGTCGCGGCCGGCGATGCCGTTGTAGAGCCAGCCGCCGTTGCGGCCGGAGGCGCCGTAGCCGCAGAACTTCTGCTCCAGGACGGTGACCCGGAGGAAGGGCGCGGCCTTCTTCAGGTAGTACGCGGTCCACAGACCGGTGTACCCGCCGCCCACGATCACCACGTCCGCCGAGGCGTCCCCGGAGAGCGGCTCCCGCACCGCCGGGAGGCCGTCGTCCGCGTACCAGAAGGAGATGCCGCCGTTGACGACACCGCTCGCCGATCTGCTCATGACCTGGACGCTAACCCTTGAGGGCGGCCAGTGTCTCCTTCGGATTCCATGCTTTTCCGCGCCCTCTGACCAGCGGATAGCAGCCGAGACCGATCAGCGCGGCGACGAAGTGCCCCAGGTCGGTGAAGGTGGGCGACTCGGTCAGCGGCAGCCCGTAGACGAGGAGGACGGCCACGAGGTACGGGTACCGCCAGGGCGTCGCGATCCGGTACGCCAGCACCGCGATCACCCCGGCCAGCGCGTAACTCACCCCGATGTCCAGGGTGTTGACCGCGGAGTGCGGGACGATCCCGTCGTGGATGCCCTTCAGCAGCGCGCCCTCGCTGATCAGGGTGGCCAGCACGTGCGCGATCACGCACACCGCGAGCCAGCGGACCGTACCCAGCCAGCGCTCCGCCGGGGCGTGGAAGACGGTGTAGAGGAAGGCGTACGGCACCCAGTGCCCGCCCTCGATCCACATCGCGCTGGCGACCAGTACCCGTACCGGGTTGTCCGACAGCTCGCGGATGTTGGTGGACCGCTGCCGCAGGAACTGCTGTTCGAACTCCGGTGACATGTGGTGCACCGCCACGGCCGTCACGAAGAGAATCGCCAGCCAGACGTACGTACCGGGGGTGCTGCGGACGTACGTCCACACCGTGCCGCCGAGTCCCCGGAGAAATGCCATGAGGCGATTCATGCACGACGGCAACGCCGGGTGTGTGATTGACATTCCGGATGGGGCGATCGCGGCGGGACCGGAGGCGTGCGGAGCGGTGGTTGTCAGTGGCGCCCTGCACCATGGGGGCATGGCGAGGACTGGGGCCGGTGGGGCCGGCGGAGGCAGGGTGAAGGGTGCGCGGCGGCCGGAGGTACGGCTGCCCGAGCTGGAGCAGTGGGGCGGGGGTGAGCTGGAGCCGGACGGGGACTACGACGGGCAGGCGTTCCGGGAGGCGGACTTCGTGGGGCAGGACGCGGCGGGCGCCCGCTTCATGGACTGCGCGCTGACCGACTGCGCCTTCGACGAGACGGGGCTGCGGCACGCGCGCGTGCTGGACACGGTCCTCACCGGGGCAAGAGGCGTCGGCACCGATCTGGCCGACGCGACCCTGCGCGATGTCGAGCTGGTCGACGCCCGGCTGGGCGGCACCCAGCTGCACGGCTCCGTCCTGGAGCGCGTGGTGATCCGCGGCGGCAAGATCGACTACCTCAACCTGCGCACCGCGAAGCTCCGGGACGTGGTCTTCGAGGGCTGCGTCCTGGTGGAACCGGACTTCGGCAACGCGGTGCTGGAGCGGGTCGAGTTCATCGGCTGCACGGTGAAGGCGGCCGACTTCACGGGGGTCACGATGAAGGACGTCGACCTGCGGGGCGCCGCGTCCCTGGAGATCGCGACCGGCGTGGAGCGCCTGTCCGGCGCCGTGATCAGCATGTCCCAACTGCTGGACCTGGCCCCGGTACTGGCGGCACAGCTGGGCATCCGCGTGGAGGGATGACGGACCCGTGAACAGCACCGCGTAAGGGGCTCTGGGGGTACCCCCGGCCGAAGGCCGGGGGAGGAACCGCGCGACCAGCCCCCACCCACCCGCAGCCGCGAACCGGCCCTCAGCTCGCGGGCGGCACCGGCGCCGCCTTCTTCCGCAGCCCCAGATGGTCGTCCGGGTCCTGGAGCCGGTCCGGCTGCGCGGCAAGCATGCGGCGGACCGCCGGCTCCGGCATACGGACCACCACCGGCCGGGGCAGGGTCAGTTCCCGTACGGCGGTGCCGGTACGGCCGGACCGGACCCGGTTGGTCACCCGCGCCACCACCCGCACGTCCAGCGTGAACTGCACGAGGACCGCGGCGGACTTGGGCTTGTGCAGCGGCATCGACCCGGACGCGTTCACCGCGGTGTCGGCGGCGCCGCCCGCGCCACCGGCGTTGCCCATCAGCTGGTTGAGGCGGAACTCCTCGGCGTTCAGCAGCCCCGCGCCCGCGAGGCCACGGGCCGACCGGCCGTGGTCGGCGGCGCTGAGGCCGTCCGTCTGGGTGGGCCGGGGCGCGTCCAGACGGCTCTGCCCCACCGTCTCGAAGGTCATCTTGTCGCCGACGCCCAGGACCCGGCCGTCCCGCAGCCGCGCGTGCACGGACGCCCGCAGGTCCTGGCCCTCCACCCCGGTGGCGTGCACCGGGGGCAGCTCCGCCCCGGCCGAGGTCAGCAGCGGCAGCGCCGCGATCAGCCACTCGGTGGAGACGGCCTCCTGGAGGGTGTACGCGGCGGCCTGGCCCTTGGACCGGAAGCGGTCGCCGCCGCCCGCCTCCCGGACCGCCGAGTTCACCAGCTCCCGTACCTGCGGTGCCCCCTGGAAGCCGTTCACCTGTGCCTCCATCGGCAGCCGCACACCGCCGGAGCGCCAGTTGCCGAGCGCGGCCGGGCGGCCGTCCCCGGGTCCTGGCGCCGGCGCCACCGGCGGCCGGCGGGGCGCGGTCAGCCGGCCGAGGGCGGCGAGGTCGTTGTCCAGGACGCGGTGGGTCACCGACTGGCGGCCCAGCGAGGCCAGCGCCAGCCGGCGGTCGCCGCGGTGCAGTTCGAGGGTCGCCTCGACCGGGACCCGCATCTTCGACGACTTCGCGGTCTTCGCCTCGGCCACCGTCTTCATGCCGAGCTGGCCGCGGCTCGCCGTGCCGGAGCGCCGTGAGCCGCCCGAGCCGACGCCGAGGCCCGCCGCGCCACCGGTGCTCTTCAGCTGCCCGGCCCCGCCGTCCGGTTTGCCGGAGCCGGCGAAGATCCCCTCCAGGCCGGACGACGTGCCCTCGTCGTGGGTGGCGGCCTGCTGGGCGACGGCCGCGGTGATGTACTCCATGTCCCGGCCGTCGTCCGCCGCACCGTCGTAGGTGCCGTCGGCGAGCCGGTTGACCTTGAACACCGCCCAGTACGGGGTCCTGCGGCCGTCGAACAGCTCGACGGTGACCCCGCCGTCCATCGCGCCGGACAGCAGTCCCGCGCTGCCGTCGCGGTCCAGGAGGCGCAGCAGCCGCTGCACGTTGTCGTTGCGGTCCGCCAGTTGCCGGCGGGGCAGCAGGTCGTCGGCGAGGCTCTGCTGCCCGCTCTCCGCGAGGCGGGTACGCAGCCGGGCCAGCAGCGGCACGAAGTTCGGCAGGTCCTCGACCATGCCGAAGCCGAGGGGGAGTGTGCGGGCGAAGGACGGGTTCGTGGTGCGCGGCGGCGCGGAGGTCGAGGACCCGGCGGTGTCCGTGGCGCGCGCCTGCTCCCGGCCCTCGCGCTCGGCACCCGCCCGGGAGCTCTCCGCCGGCCGTTGGCCCGGCTGCCGGGGCGAGGTCATCAGGGCCGGTTCGGGGTCGAGCTTCAGCTGTCTGCGGATCGCCGCCGGCAGCTGCGCCTCCGTCAGCCACACCGCCGCCTCGGCCGGCAGGGTGCGGGCGGCCGTCGCCACGTAGGGGCCGCCGCCGGTGACCTCGACCTCGGCGACCATGGTGACGAGCAGGTCGCACTGGACCAGGTAGAGCGGCGCCTTCTTCGGGGTGTGGGCGTTGCGCTCGACGGTGCCGGACAGCGCCGCGGACCGGGCGTCGCCCTGGCCGGTGGTGCGGTTGCCCGACAGGCCCTGGCCGAGCCGCCACTCGGCGTCGTTCTCCGAGCCGGTGGCGCCGAACTGCCACGTGCTGGTGGTGCCCTGCCCTTCCTGGCCGGCCGCCTGGTGGCCGCCGAGCACGAAGGTCTCCGTGCCGGGGCCCGCGCCCCGGTGCAGGAACTTCGGGTTGGCCAGGGTCAGCCGGGTGCCGACGGCCCCGTTCAGCGCGGCGAGCCGGCGCGGGTAGCGCAGGTTCTTCACCACCCACCCGGAGGACGCGGCCTGCCGCAGCGACGCCGTGATGGCCTGCGGCCCGAACCGCTCCTCGATCGCCAGCCGCGGTGCGAGCCCCTCCGTCTGCAGCGCCGGATCCTCGCGGACGTCCTTGTTGCGGGCGGCGGCCCTGGACAGCAGCTGGAAGGCGAGGTCCCGGACGGCCTGTCCGTCGCCGACCGTCTCCACCAGCTGCCAGTCCCGCAGCGCGTGCCCGACCGTCGGCCGGGGCACGAGGCCGGCCAGGTCGCCGATGCCCTCGGCGGTGACGGCGTACTCGGGGCGCGGGGTCCGGGCCCGGCGCCGGCCGCCCACCGCGTCCTGGCGCCGCTTGCCCTCCTCGTCGAGGGTGAACTCGGTCGGCGTGACCAGCCGTACGTCCTGCTCGTCCAGGTGCAGGCCCGCCAGCTGCCGTGCCTCGGGCGCCTGCTGCCCCGGGGAGCCGGGGGTGAGGGCGCGGCCCAGTTTGCGCTGCCGGGAGGTCATGGTGACGTCCACGTCGAGGCGCAGGGCCGCCCCGAAGGTGCTGGCCTTCTCGGAGCCGTTGGTGAGGACGTCGGTGCGGGTGGTGGGGCCGGCCTGGTTGCGGCGGGTGCCGGTGCTGTGTCTCTCGTAGCGGGCCGAGGCGGTCAGGACACCGGGGACGATCCTGGCCTGCCCGAGCACCAGACCGCCGATCGAGCGTGAACTGCCGCGTCCGCTCTGCATGTTGCCGGTGACACCGGAGTGGCTGCGGACCAGCCAGTCGTCGGTGTCGCCGAGGTAGCCGGTCTCGCGGAGCTGTCCGCGGACGCGGATCTGCACGTCGTGGGAGTGCAGGGTGGTCTTGCGGCGCAGCCGCACCCGGATGCCGGTCGTGGTCAGCTGGTCCTTGTTGACCCGCAGATTGGTCTCGGACAGGGCGGCCATCAGCTCGCGGTGGTTGCGCCGCTGCAGCGCGGCCTCCTCCTTGGACGACGGCGTGGGCCGCGTGTCGGTGCCGAAGGAGGGCAGGTAGCCGGCCAGCCGGGGGTCGGTCGCGAACAGCTCCTGCACGGCCCGGACCATGGGGCGGGTGTCGAGCCGGCTGAGGGTGACGCTGGAGCCCATGGCGCCGAACGGGAGGTGCCGTTCGACGTCGGTCTCCGCGCCGTTCTCGTCGGTCCGCTTCGGCTTCCTGACGAACTCCCCGGCCTCGGTCCCGGACGGCAGCGGCAGCCCGAGCGACTGTGCCTCGTCGGCCCGCAGGCTCATCCACACCCGCATCGAGTGCCGGGCGACCCGGGTCCCGGGGCGCAGGACCATCTCGGCCGAGCGCGGGCCCGTGCCCTCCGCGGTGAACCGGACGGTCGCCAGGTAGAGCACCTTGTCGCCGCGCACCTCCGCGCCCTGGCGGCTGGAGACGGTCTGCTCGGCGACGGTGAACCGAGCCTTGCGGGCCGCCGCGACCGGCATGGCCGTACCCCGTACGACGGCGGCGTTGCCGGCCGCGCCGACGCCGATGGCCGGGCCCAGGCCGCCGGTGAGGGCGCGTCCCTTGCCCGCGCTCTCGGTGACCGTGTGCTGGGTCTGCTGGTGGGTGCGCAGCTGGGTCCCGCCGGTGCCCCAGGCGGGGGACATGCCGGTGATCTCGGCGTGCAGGCGGTAGCTGCCCACGCTGCTGCCGTCCTTGGAGGCGAGGTCCTCGCCGGTGACACCGTCACGCAGCAGGCGTGGCAGGTCCTCCAGGACCGTCGCGGTGGAGGTGGCCTCGTAGAGGCGGGAGCGGCCGGGGGCGCCGGGGGCGGTGAGCGAGGGGTGCAGGACGGTGGCGACCGCGTCGAAGAGGCCGCCGCCGCCCTGGTGCGGGGCGGCGGTGTCGGTGACGGCGACCGGGGCCATGGAGTCGGCGAGCGAGACGCGCCGGGCGGTGTCCGCGCCGACGGCCCGCGGAGCGGCGGGGGCCTCGGTGCCGGCCGCGACCAGATGCTCGGTGGGCACGCGCTGGGTGAGGGCGCCCGAGCCGTGGAAGGTCTGCGCGTGCTCGGCCCCCTGCTTCTTGACCCGTACGCCGTACCGCACCTTGCGCGGTGCCTCGACCGAGCCCTTCTCGCTGCGCAGCACCCGGGGTTCGGCCACGTTGCGCTGGCTGCGCGACTCCCGGGAGGACTGCCAGGGCTGCGCGTTCACCAGGCCGGCGCCGCCCAGCCAGAGCCCCGGGGCGACGGGCGCGAGCCCGAAGGCCATGCCGCCGGCTCCCTTGCTGGAGCTGCCGCTCGCGGTGGTGGCGACGGTGGTGGCGGTGTTGTGCTGGACGTCGACCTTGGTGTCCTTGCCCACGGCGTCGTCCACCGCGGCGAGCGGCGCCCCGTCCGGGTCCGGGACGGTGTTCGCGAGCAGGTCCCCCGGGTGGAAGACGGGCGGCCGGTCGTCGGGGGCGCGGGAGACGGTGACGGTGACGTCGTACCACTCCTTGCCGGTCCTGCCCCTGACGGCGAAGGCGCGGCCCTGCCCGTAGAACGACTCGGGGCGGCCGGCGAGTTCGGCGCCGATCTCGGCGACCGTGCCGTCGCCGTGGCCGACGACGGCGGCCACCGCGTTCCGGACGAACTCGTGCCCGGTGAGTCCGTAGGCCGTGGACAGCCCGGCGGCCTGGAAGTCCATCAGGTACGGGGGCAGTACGAGGCCGGGTGCGCTGTTCTCCTCCTCGACGGTCGCCACGGGTGCCACCGGCCGGCCGCGTACCGCGGGGGGCCGGGCGACGCCCTTGCCCTTCGCGTCCTGCAGGGCCAGCGTGGCGGCCGCGTTCCCCGCCCGCCCCTGCAGGGCGCGCATCGCGTGCGCCGAGCGCGGGACAGGCACCGGGGAGTCGACGGGCGCGGCGGTGGCCGGTGCCCGGGAGACCTCGGAAGAGGCGTCCTTGCCGCTGTCGCCTGCCTTTCGCTGCGTCCGCACGGAGTCAACGTAGGCGCGGCCGGTGCGGGCGGAACGCCTTCCGCACCACTTGTCATCCCCGCCTCGGCAGGTGGTCAACCTCCGTACACCGCAAGGTCGTTCAACCGTCCGGGACGGCTACGGCACCCTCGGGAAACGGGCCTGGAGCGTCCAGATCGCCGGGTTGTCGGCCAGGCCCTCGTGCAGGTCGGTGAGGTCGGCGATCAGGTCGTGCAGGAAGTCCCGTGCCTCACGACGCAGTGCGGTGTGGGAGAAGGTGAGGGGCGGTTCCTCGGCCGGCATCCAGTCCGCCTCGATGTCCACCCAGCCGAAGCGGCGCTCGAAGAGCATGCGGTCGGTGGACTCGGTGAAGTCGAGTTCCGCGTGCTGGGGCCGGGCGGCCCGGGACCCCGCCGGATCCCGGTCCAGCCGCTCCACGATGTCGCACAGCGCCCATGCGAAGTCCAGCACCGGCACCCATCCCCAGGCTGTGGACAGTTCCCGGTCCGCCTTGGTGTCGGCGAGGTAGACGTCCCCGCAGAACAGGTCGTGACGCAGCGCGTGGACGTCCACGCGGCGGTAGTCCGTCTGGGGCGGGTCGGGAAAGCGGGTGGAAAGGGCATAGCCGATGTCGAGCACACGCCGATGGTGTCACGGCCCCGCACCCCGTCTCTCCGCCGCGCCCCTTCTCCCTGCTGCGCTGTCCTCCTTCGTTCCGCCGCGAGGGTGCTCGGCCGCGACGGTGGGGTTCGGTGGTGCCGGGCGGCCGGTGGCCGTTGTCGGTCCGGTGGTCGGTTGCGGGGTGCGGCGCCGTGGGGGCTGGCCGCGCAGTTCCCCGCGCCCCTGCTTTTGACCGCGCCTCCCTTTTCCGCCGCGAGGGTGCTCGGCCGCGACGGTGGGGTTCGGTGGCGCCGGGCTGCCGGTGGCGGCCGTTGGTCCGGTGGTCGGTTGCGGGGTGCGGCGCCGTGGGGGCTGGCCGCGCAGTTCCCCGCGCCCCTGCGGGGGTGTGGCTAGCGGGGGCTGTCCAGTCGCTTGCGGAGTACGGCGCACGGTCGGCCGTGTTCGCGGTCCGGGCGGTGGGCGGTCACCTCGTAGCCGAGGGCGGTCCAGAAGGCGAGTCCCTTCGGGTTGTTCTCCAGCACCGCGAGCCGCACGGCGTCCCGGCCCGCCTTTCGGAACCGCTGCTCGACCTCCCCCGCGATCCGCCGCCCGTACCCCTTCCCGTGCTCCCCGGCGTCCACCATCAGCAGTCCGATCCACGGATCCGGGTCGGCCGGATCCGGATGCCGCGCCAGGGTGACGACCACTCCGACCAGCCGGCCTTCGGCCCGCGCCAGCAGCACCTCCACGTCCGGATTCGCCAACTCGTCGGCCAGCTCGGCGGCCACCTGCTCCGGCCGGATGTCGTCCGGGTCCGGGAAGTCGCCGCTCAGCGCCTGGAACTCACGGTTGGAGGCGTACAGGGCGGTGAGCTCGGAGAGGACCGGGGCAGGGATGTCGTGGTCGGGGGTGAGGGGGACGCGGGCGAGGATCATGCCCGCAACCTATCCGGCGAGAGCGCCGAGAGGGTGGGGTGCTGGGCGAGGTGGTTGCCGATCACCACGAAGTGGGAGGTGTGGCGGGCGTTGTCGTGCGTGAGTCCGCCGGACCCCCGGATCGGGTGCTTCCTGGCGGCAAGCACGGGACTCGGCGCACGGGGGCGCGCTAGGGTTTTCGGTATCCATCGGGAAGGTGTTCTCTTCCTGGGTGGTCAGGCCCTCGCACTGGGATTGCCGTCCCGGCGGGGGCCGAAGTTTTTGCGGTTGGTGCGCTGAGCGTAGGGCACGCAACCCGCCTCAAAGCCAGCCGAGTTGGGCATATTCACTCGCGGGAGTGACGCTGCGCGACGGGCGGGAGGGGTGGGCTTGGTGGGGTTCTTTCTCCCTGATTCGTTCCTTGAGTGGTGACGTCCCTCGGGACCGAAGTCCGCGTTCCCGGACTACGGCGACACCCCGATCTCGGCCCACACCGTCTTGCGCGGCGAGAGCCCCGGTGCCACGCCCCACTTGTCGGCGAGCGCCCCCACGAGGACGAGGCCCCGGCCCGACTCCGCCTCCGGTGCGAGGGGTTGGGCGTGCGGCAGCCGGTCACCGCGGGTGTCCGTGACCTCGATCCGCAGGGTGTCCCCGACGACGTACAGCAGGAGCCCGAAGTCGCGTCCCGACACCCGCCCGTGCGTTGCCGCGTTCGCCGCCAGTTCGGCCACGATCTGCCGCGCCGGATCCAACGGCAGCCCCCAGGTCCGGAGTTGCTCGGCGGCCAGCAGACGTGCCAGGCGGGCACCACGTGGCGTGGGCGAGAGTCGCAGGCTCATGTTGCGGACGGGGGTGGAGATTTCATCGTTCACATCACTCAGAGTGGCCGGGCATGCATACCGTGAACAGTGACGAAGCCCTTGCGTACGGTGACTGTCCGGCGCTTGTCCGGTGCTGTCCTGGCTGTCTGGAGCGTTCGTACGGGTAAGGGCGCCGCGGGTACGGGCGTACGGCAAAAGGGGGCGTGGGATGAGCGTGGACGGCGGCGAGGTGACCGAGCCGGGCTGGGAGGTCGACCCGGACGACGACTGGGGCGTGGCGGTCATCGCCACCGTGGGGCGTCAGCTGAAACTGCGGCGCGAGGCGGTGGGGATGCGGGCCGCAGAGTTCGGGGAGGCGGTCGGCTACGGGGAGGACATGGTCTACAAAGTGGAGGGCGGCAAGCGGATCCCCCGTCAGGAGTACCTGACCCGGGCGGACGAGGTCCTGGGCGCGGGTGGGCTGATCTCGGCGACCTGGGAGGACGTGAAGAGGGTCCGGTACCCGAAGAAGGTGCGCGAGCTTGCCAAGTTGGAGGGACAGGCGGTTGAGATCGGGGTGTATGAGTGCAACAGCGTCAACGGACTCTTGCAGACACCCGAGCATGCGAGGGCCGTCATCTCGGCGGCCCAGCCGCCCTACTCACCGGATGACGTGGAACGCATGGTGACGGCCCGTCTGGCTCGGCAGTCGGTCTTCGAGCGCGACCCGGCTCCGTCCATCCACTTCGTGCTGGAAGAGGCTGCACTGCGCCGTCCCATCGGAGGCACAATGGTGTGGCGAGGGCAGCTCGATCATTTGCTGGCGGTGGGCCGCCTACACAACGTCATGCTTCAGGTGATGCCGTTGAACTCCGAGGTCCACTCCGGTTTGGACGGCACCATCGAGCTGCTGAAGTTCCCGGATGGTACGGCGGTGGGACGCTCCTATGGCGCGTTCAACGGCCGTCCGACAACGGACCCGAAACAGCTCCGCATTCTTGAGCTGCGGTATGGCACCATCCGGGCGCAGGCTCTCTCACCAGGGGAGTCACTGGCCCTCATCGAGCAACTGCTGGGAGAAACATGATTCGCAAGGCACCCTCCGGGGACGCCTCCGAACTGGCGTGGTTCAAGAGCAGCTACAGCAGCGGCAATGACGGCGAGTCCTGCGTAGAAGTCGCCCTGACCTGGTTCAAGAGCAGCTACAGCGACGGCAACAACGGCGAATCCTGCCTCGAAATAGCCCCCACCCCCACCACCATCCACATCCGCGACTCCAAGTACCGCTCAGCGCCTGGCCCCCAGCTCGCCCTCGCCCCCTCCGCCTGGGCGGCCTTCGTGCCGTACGCGTCCGCGGACTGAGCGAACGCCGGAGCCCCCGGCCGCACCCACACGGCCAGGGGCTCCCGCACGGCGCAGCGTGCCGCGTCTGTCAGACGTTGACGCCGAAGTCCTGGGCGATGCCGACCAGGCCCGAGGCGTAGCCCTGGCCGACCGCGCGGAACTTCCACTCGGCGCCGTTGCGGTACAGCTCGCCGAAGACCATCGCCGTCTCCGTCGCCGCGTCCTCGGAGAGGTCGTAGCGGGCGATCTCGGCGCCGCCGGCCTGGTTGACGATGCGGATGTAGGCGTTGCGGACCTGGCCGAAGTTCTGCGAGCGGGTCTCCGCGTCGTAGATCGAGACCGGGAAGACGATCTTGTCGATGTCGGCGGGGAGGCCGGCGAGGTTGACGTTGATCGCCTCGTCGTCGCCGGCGCCCTCGCCGGTGCGGTTGTCGCCGGTGTGGACGATCGTGTTGTCCGGGGTCTGCTTGTTGTTGAAGAAGACGAAGTGGGCGTCCGAGTACACCTTGCCCTGCGCGTTCACCGCGATGGCCGAGGCGTCCAGGTCGAAGTCCGTGCCGGTGGTGGTGCGGACGTCCCAGCCGAGGCCCACGGTGACGGCAGTCAGGCCCGGAGCCTCCTTGGTGAGCGAGACGTTGCCACCCTTGGAGAGGCTTACAGCCATGGTCGGGAGTCCTTTCCCTCGTGTCGCGTACGGCCGTGCGGCGCGTACGGGCTTGAAGCTACAGCTACCCGTATGAACGCCACGAGGGGTACCGAAGGTTCCACCTCGCTTTACTTTCTTTGCCAAAGAGATGGTGAACGTTATTCGCGTGACGTGTGCCGGTCAGGCGCGCGACCATAGGGGCATGTCCGGTCCTTACGTCATCCGCGGCTCCGTCTCGCTCCCCGAGGCCGAGCTCAACTGGCGTTTCTCGCGGTCGTCCGGGCCGGGTGGCCAGCACGTCAACACCAGCGACTCGCAGGTGGAGCTCCGCTTCGACCTCGCCAGCACCGGGGCGCTGCCGCCGGTGTGGAAGCAGCGGGCGCTGGAGCGGCTGGCGGGACGGCTCGTCGACGGGGTGATCGTCGTACGGGCGTCCGAGCACCGTTCGCAGTGGCGCAACCGCGAGACCGCCGCCGTACGCCTCGCCGCGCTCCTCGCGGAGGCCACCGCGCCGCCGCCCAAGCCGCGCACGCCGACCCGGATCCCGCGCGGGATCAACGAGCGCCGGCTGCGGGAGAAGAAGCAGCGCTCGGAGACCAAGCGGGGGCGGACCGGCCGCGACTGGTCCTGACGGCGCCCGGCCCGTGCCTCCCGTCCCGCGCGGCGCCGCTAGAGCTCCAGCACGCCCACCGCCTGGTCCCCGCTCGTCTCGTCGGTCTTCCGGAAGCCCAGCCGCAGGTAGAACTCCTCGGGGCCGTCCGGTCCCGCGTGCCAGGTGACGTACATCTCCTTGCCGCCCCGGCGGCGGATCTCCGCGGCCACCGCCTCGACGGCGAACCGGCCGTAGCCCCTGCCCTGTTCCGCCGCGTCGATGTTGAGGCGCCACAGGCCGGAGCGGAGGAGGGTGCCGTCGGTGCGCCAGTCGATGTCGAGGAAGGCCATCAGAAAGCCGACCGCGCGGTCCCCGTCGACGATCAGGCGCGGCCAGGCGACCCCCGCCGGACGGACGTACGCCTCGGCGAGGGACTCGGCGACCGGTTCCACGTTCTGTTCCTGGTCGGGCCGGACCCGAATGCGGAGTGCCGCCGTCACATTTGCGGTCGTCACTTCTTCGAGGCGGAGTGCGGGAGACATCCGGGCACTCTAGAAGGGGGGTTCGGTAACCGCCCACCGAATTATTGGAAACGGACCGCGCGGTTTCATCCCAGCTGCCGGTAGCGCCCCCGGAAATACATCAGGGGTCCGCCTTCCGCGCTCGGCAGTTCGGCGGTGAGGACGCGGCCGATGACGAGGGTGTGGTCGCCGGCCGGGACACGCTGCTCGGTGCGGCACTCCAGGGTCGCGAGGGCGCCGCCGACCAGCGGGGCGCCGCTGGCCGGGCCGCGGACGTACGGGATGTCCTCGAAGAGCAGGCGGTCGCTGATGCGGCCCTTCATCGCGAAGCGGCCGGCGATGTGGCGCTGGCTCTCGGTGAGCACGGAGACCGCCCAGCGCGGCTGCTCGTCCAGCAGGTCGTCCATCCGGGACCCCTCACGCAGGCTGACCAGCACCAACGGCGGGTCGAGCGACACCGACATGAACGCGGTGGCGGTCATGCCGACGTCCTCGCCGGCCGGCGCCAGCGGGTCGTCCGGGTCCAGCGACGGCTCCTGCGCGGTCACCAGGACCACGCCGGCGGCGAGCCGGGAGAGGGCGGCCTTGAACGCTTCGTTGCTCACCCCCACAGCATGCCCGGTGGCTTCTGCGGCGGTGGGGGAGGGAGTCTTCAGCACGCCGGAAACGCTAGTGTCGGACCCGGCGCGGCCGCATCGGCCATCGGCCCGAGCCGGGTCCTAGGACCAACGGCGGGGTGCGGTGCGATGAAAGGCCGTAACGTGCATCGTATGCGCACATCCGCAAAGGCTGTGTTCAGTAAGCACACAGGGAAAACGCGGAAACTCCACGCAATTGTTCACGTTCTCCTGTGACTTGAGTCACAAGGGACGTTAATTGTTGACCCTGTGTACCGAGTGGGCAGCGCGCTGTGATTCAGTGGCGGGGAAAAGTAGCGCCGAAGCAGACCCTTGATTCGCTGCGAGGTCTCGGGGGGAGGGCGAGCATGGAGACAGAGTCCGAGCCCTACGTCCGTCTTGCGTCCCTGCGACAGCTGCACCAGGTCATGGCCGACATGAACACGGCCCGCAGCCTGGCGGACACACTGCAGACGGTCGCCGACGGCGTGATCACCGCTCTCGGTTACGAGATGGCGTGCGTCAACCTCGTACGCCCCGACGGCGACCTCGTGGTCGCCGCCTTCTCCGGAAACTCCGCCGCCGAGGCCCTGATCACCGGCCGGGTCGGCTCCCGTGAGTCCTGGGAGCGGCGGCTGAGCATGGGCGAGAACTGGGGCGACCTCGTCTTCATACCGCACACCGAGGGCTGGGTCCTCGACGACGACGACGTCCCGCAGTGGTACACCGACGGCCCCGCGCCGCGCTTCGAGGACGAGTGGCACCCCTCCGACCGGCTCTTCGCCCCGATGTACACGCCCGGCATATCGGGCAGCTCCTGTGGCGAGCTGCTCGGCGTGATCTCCGTCGACCGTCCGCGCAACGGCCGCCACCCGGGCGCCTGGGGCCGCGAGGCCCTGCAGATGTACGCCTTCCAGGCCGCGATCGCGATCAGCAACGCCCGGCTGCGCGCCAACATGCAGCGCGCCCTGGTCCGCCTGGAGCGCGAGCAGCAGGCGCTGCGGGCCAGCGAGGAGAGCTTCCGACAGGCCTTCGAGTACGCCCCCTCCGGTATGGCGATAGCCGAGATGGGCGGCGACCAGCACGGCCGCATACTGCGCAGTAACGACGCCCTGTGCCGCCTGCTGGGCCGCCCCGCCTCCGCGATGCGCCGCTACTCCTTCTCCGACCTGGTCCACCCCGAGGACATCGGCACCCTGCTCCGCACCTCCGCGGAGGGCGGCCGCGCCGAGCTCCGCCTGGGCCGCCGTGACGGCAGCTACGTCTGGGTCTCGCTCCGCAACTCCGTCGTCGCCGACGCGGCCGACGGCCCGCGCTTCCTCCTCACCCACGTCGAGGACATAGAGGAGCGCAAGCGCCGTGAGCTCCAGCTCGCCCACCGCGCCTCCCACGACTCCCTGACCGGCCTCCCGAACTCCGCGGAGCTGCGCTCCCGGCTCTCCTCCCGGCTCTGCCGGCGCGCCGGTCACGCCGGGGAGCTGGAGTCCCTGGACGCGGCCTACGGCCACCCCGCCTACGACGTCAACGGGCACGGCTTCGACTTCGCCGGCTCGGCGGGCGGTACACCGTCGTACGACGGCTACGACCACCACGTGCACACCGTCGCCCCCGAGGAGGGCCGCGACGACGGCACCAAGGGGCTCGCGGTGCTCTTCTGCGACCTCGACGGCTTCAAGTCGATCAACGACCGGTTCGGCCACAACGCGGGCGACGCCGTTCTCATCGAGGTCGCCCGCAGGCTCACCCGGGGTGTCCGGGACGGTGACACCGTGGCCCGCCTCGGCGGCGACGAGTTCGTGATCCTCGCCGACGGGCTCGGCAGTGCCGACGCCCAGGACCTCGCGGTACGCCTGCGCAACGAGATCATCCAGCCGATCCGTGCCGAGGGCCGGGCCGTCCGGGTGGGCGCCAGTTTCGGCATCGGATGGGCGCACTGCGGCATGACGGCGGACGAAGTCCTGAAATCCGCGGACGAGCGGATGTACGTAGAGAAACGATCTCGTCCCAAAGCACATCGCCGTGCCGGATGATCCGCAGGTCATCGTGCTGATGCGATCCGAGTCACCTGTTTGGCTCAGTCGGACCGGGTAGGCTCGACTCTCAATACCTGTACCGCATCCGCCCGCACCTGTTGAGGAGTACCAAGGGATGA
This sequence comes from Streptomyces sp. NPDC086777, assembly GCF_040702065.1. Lineage (NCBI taxonomy): Bacteria > Bacillati > Actinomycetota > Actinomycetes > Kitasatosporales > Streptomycetaceae > Streptomyces > Streptomyces sp. NPDC086777. Next base: position 133,256 of record NZ_JBFBJI010000007.1, read on the forward strand.
CGCCCGGCGACAACGGCGCGAGCACGCCCGAGGACGACGACCCGTTCGGCTACCTGTACGCCGATGGCCAGGCCAGAGGCGCCCAGCCGCCGTCCGGCGGCGGTGGCTACGGCTACCCGCATCAGGTCAGCAGGGTGCGCTCGGTCGGCGAGCGTACGTACGGTGGTCAGCAGCAGGCACCGCAGCCGCAGTACGGCGGCCAGACCATCCCCCAGCAGCCCGGCACCGGCTACGGCCAGCAGCCGAACGCGGCCTACCAGGCCCCGGAGACCTTCCCGGGCGGCGCCCCGACCACCCGTACGCCGACGCCCGCGGGCCGGGGCCGCGGTCCCAACACCAAGGGCCTCCTCATCGGCGCCGTCGCGGTCGTCGCCGCCGTCGTCATCGGCATCAGCGTCGCGATGATGAACGGCAACGGCGACGACAACAAGGCAAACGGCGGCGCCTCCACGCCCCCGGCCCAGTCCCAGACCGCGTCGGCTTCACCGTCGAGCACCAGCTCGGCGTCGTCCACGGGCGACATCCCGCCGATCGACGCGAAGGCCCTCCGCCTGGACGGCGGCGCCTCGCTCGCGTCGGACGTGAAGGGCGCGCAGGCCGAGGGCGGCATCTATGTGACGAATTTCAACCAGACCGGTGCGGGCGTCACCTGGACCGTCGACGGCATCCCGTCGGACGGCCTCTACACCGTCTTCGCGCACTACAGCGCGACACAGGACGAGAGCATGACGCTCACCATCAACGGCAAAGAGTTCGGCAGCAAGTTCCCGCTGAACAACTACACGCACCAGAGCGACCCGGCCAACGCCTGGACGACCAGCTACACGTACCCCACCCTCACCAAGGGCACCAACACGATCTCCCTGTCCTGCCAGAGCGGGGACAGCTGCGACATCCTGCTGGACCAGCTGTGGGTGAAGCAGGGCAAGCACACGAACAAGAGCTAGGCGGCCGTCGTCCCGCCGGTCACCGTGACCTGACCGAGCAGCTTCTCGTAGGTTCCCCGGTCGAACTCGCCCGCGGCCGGGGACCGTACCGTTGCCGCCGACAGGGCCACCGCCCGGGTGAGGCGGTCCGGCCAGGGGAGTTGGTCGGCCAGCCCCGACAGCAGGCCGGCGACCGCTGAGTCGCCGGCGCCGGTCGGGTTGCCGTGTTCGCGGGTGGGCGGGGTGGCGTGCCAGCGGCCCTCCGGGGTGAGGGCGAGCAGGCCCCGGGGGCCGAGTGAGGCGACCACTGTACGGGCGCCGCGTCGGCGGGCGTCCTGGGTCGCGCGCAACGGCTCATGGGAACCGGTGAGTTCGGCGAGTTCGTCGGCGTTGGGCTTGAGCAGGTCCGGGCGGGCCGCGACCCCGCGCCGCAGCGGCTCCCCGCTGGTGTCGAGGAGGACGGGGACGCCGACCGAGCGGGCCGCCTTGATCAGGCCGGTGTACGCGCCCACCGGGACTCCAGGCGGCAGGCTGCCGCACAGCGCCACCGCCGAGGCGGCGGTGAGGAGTTCCGCGTAGTGGTCCAGGAAGGCGCCCCACTCGGCCGGCGCTATCTGCGGGCCAGGTTCGTTCAGCTGGGTCGTGTCGCCCGTCAGTTCGTCCACGACGGCGATGGTCCGGCGGGTCGACCCGGCGACCGGGAGCAGCGCGTCCCGCACGCCCGGGGTGTCCGCGAGGCGCTCTCGTACCGCCCGCCCGGTGGTCCCGCCCGCGAAGCCGGTCACCGTCGTCTCGTGGCCGAGCGCGGCCAGCACCCGGGCCACGTTGACCCCCTTGCCGCCCGGCCGTTCGGTCACGGCCGAGACGCGGTGCGAGGCGTGCGGGCGCAGGGCGCCGACCCGGTAGGTGATGTCGAGAGCGGTGTTCAGGGTGACGGTGAGGATCACCGGGCGACCTCCCTCGTGCATGTCCGTGCCATCGGTGGGGGCACGATCATGCCAAAGAGACGGCGACCGGCCTAGGTCGCCGTCTCCCAAGAGATGGTCGCGGTCAGGCCAGTTCGGGTGCGACCACCCAAGTACCCCGCCGCATCACGCCCTTCAGTGTGAAGTCCGCGTCCAGGACGAGCAGGTCGGCGTCCTTGCCGGGCTCCAGGGAGCCGACGCGGTCGTAGAGGCCCAGCAGTCGCGCCGGGTTGGCGGACAGGGCGGCGACGGCGTGCTCGACGGGCAGCCTGTCGACGGTCACCGCCCGCCGCAGTGCGCGGTCCAGTGTCAGCGTGGAGCCGGCGATGGCACCGCCGTCCACCAGCCGGGCCACCCCGTCGCTGACCTCGACCTCCAGCGGGCCGAGGAGGAAGCGGCCGTCACCGCTGCCGGCCGCGTCCATCGCGTCCGTGATGAACGCGACCCGGTCCGGACCCGCGTGGTGGAAGGCCAGCTGGAGCGCCGCGGGGTGCAGGTGGGTGCCGTCGTTGATCAGCTCCACCGTCACCCGCTCGTCCTCCAGGAGGGCCGCGATCGGGCCGGGCGCGCGGTGGCCGATCTGCGGCATCGCGTTGTACAGGTGGGTGGCGACCGTGGCGCCCGCGTCGATCGCCGTCACCGTCTGCTCGTACGTGGCGTCCGTGTGGCCGATGGCGGCGATCACGCCGCGCTCCGCGAGCAGCCGTACCGACTCGATGCCGCCGGGGAGTTCGGCGGCGAGCGTGACCATCTTCGCGTGCCCGCGCGCCGCGTCCACCAGCTTGCGCACCTCGGCCGGGTCCGGGTGCCGCAGCAGCGCCTCGGAGTGCGCGCCCTTGCGGCACGGGGAGATGAAGGGGCCCTCGAAGTGGATGCCGGCGATGTCGCCCTGCTCGGCGAGCTCGGAGAGGAGACCGGCCTGGCGGGCCAGGACGTCCATGTCGTCGGTGACGGTGGAGGCGACGAGCGTGGTGGTGCCGTGCGCGCGGTGCGTGCGGACGCCGGTGAGGACCTGCTCGGCGGTGCCGGAGCTGAAGGAGGCCCCGCCGCCGCCGTGGTTGTGGATGTCCACGAAGCCGGGCAGGAGCCAGTGGCCGGTGAGGTCGATGAGGTCGGCGTTCTCGGGAGCTTCGGCGGCGATCTTCGTGCCGTCGACGACCAGGCGTCCCCTGTCCACCACTCCGGTCGGGAGGACTGTCCGGGCACCGTCGAGGATCAGGCGGTGCGTTCCGGGCTGCGGGAGCGTCGTGGTTGATCGCGCAGTTTCCCGCGCCCCTGACGGGGCGCTGTCGTGCGGCTCGTTCGCAGCCATCAGGGCTTTACCTCCGGAGTGGTCGTCGTTAGTAGGTCCTGGGCCAGCAGGCCCGCGCCCAGGCAGCCCGCCGTGTCCCCCAGTTCGGCCGGGACGATGGACGGCAGTTTCTGGAAGGTCACCCTGGCCTCCACGGCCTCCCGCAGCGGCTCGAACAGCACGCTCCCCGCCTCCGCCAGACCGCCGCCGACGATGACGACCCGTGGGTCGAGCAGGGTGAGGGCGGTGACCAGGCCGTCGGCCAGGGCGGCCACCGCCTCGCCCCACACCCGGACGGCGTTCGGGTCGCCGGACGTGACGGCCTCGGCGCAGTCCGCCGCGTCCGCGTCCGGGTCCCCGGCGGCCTTCGCCCACGCCTCGCTCACCGCGGCCGCCGAGGCGTACCGCTCCAGGCAGCCGCGCTGCCCGCACGGGCAGGGGACACCGTGCGGCCGTACGACGACATGGCCGATCTCGCCCGCGAAGCCGTGCGCGCCCGGTTCCACCCGGCCGTCCAGGCCGAAGCCGCCCGCGATCCCGGTGCCGAGGGCCATGAAGAAGAAGCGGTCCGCGCCCCGGCCCGCGCCGAGCCTGCCCTCGGCCAGGCCGCCGGTGCGCACGTCGTGGCCGAGGGCGACCGGGACGCCGAGGCGGTCGGCGAGCAGGGCGCGCAGCGGGACGTCGCGCCAGCCGAGGTTGGCCGAGTAGACGGCGACTCCGGCCTCTTCGTCCACTATTCCGGGGACCGCGAGGCCGGCCGCGGACGCCGGCTCGCCGAGGTGCCGCTCGCCGTACGTCCGCAGCTCGGCGGCGAAGTCGAGGATGGCGGTGACGACGACGTCGGGGCCGCGGTCCCGGCCGGTCGCCCGGCGGTCCCGGTGGAGCAGCTCGCCGTCCGGGCCGACCAGCGCGGCCTTCATTCCGGTGCCGCCCACGTCCAGGGCGATGACATGTCTCACGGGAACAGTGTGGCCCGTCGACCCGCAAGAGGTCTAGTCCACTTGCGTGGTGTAGACCTTATGGGTCCACATATTGAACGGCGAGACAGTAGACAGGGGCAGTACACGTGCGGCGGCGTAGGGCAGGAATGATCGCGGTGGTGTCCGCAACGGGCATGACGGCGGTCCTCGGTGGGTGCGGGACGACGGGCTCCTCGGACGTCACCCTCAGACTCGTCGCCGCCGACTACGGGGACTCCGCCGCCAACAGCTCCCAGAAGTACTGGTCCAAGCTGGCCAGGGCGTACGAGGCCCAGCACTCCGACGTGAAGATCGACGTCACCGTCTACTCGTGGAACGACGTCGACCGCAAGGTCAAGGACATGGTCGACGCCGGCAACGCCCCCGACCTGGCGCAGATCGGCGCGTACGCCGACTACGCGGCCGCGGGCAAGCTGTACGAGGCCGGCGACCTGCTCTCCATCCCGGTGCAGGCCGACTTCCCCTCCCAGCTCGCCGAGGCGGGCCAGTGGAACCACGCGCAGTACGGCATACCCTTCGCCGCCTCCACGCGCGTCCTCTTCTACAACAAGACCCTCTTCGCCCAGGCCGGCATCACCACCCCGCCCACCACCTGGAACGAGCTCGAAGCCGACGCGAAGGCGCTCAGGGCGGACGGCGTGAAGTACCCGTACGCCCTGCCCCTCGGCCCCGAGGAGGCGCAGGCGGAGACCATGCAGTGGCTGCTCAGCGGCGGCAGCGGCTACACCGACGACACCGGCACGTACACGATCGACTCCTCGCAGAACATCGACACCCTCAGCTGGCTCAAGGACGACCTGGTCGGCAAGGGCCTGACCGGCCCGGTGGCCCCCGGCAAGCTGAACCGCGCGGCCGCGTTCTCCGCCTTCGCCGACGGCCAGGTCGGCATGCTCAACGGCCACCCCACGCTGATCAAGCAGGCCGAGAAGAAGGGCGTGAAGTTCGGCACGGTCCCGATGCCGGCCCGCGCCGGGCAGAGCACCAGCACCGCGTCCATGGGCGTCGCGGACTGGATGGCGGCGTTCAAGCAGAACGGCCACGCCGAGCAGGTCGGTGACTTCCTGAACTACGTCTACAGCGAGAAGAACGTCCTCGCGTTCTCCCGCGAGTACGGCCTGCTGCCCGTCACCACCTCCGCCTCCCAGGCGATGACCGACTCCACCCGGGCCGAGGACGAGCAGCTGCGCCCCTTCCTGGAGCAGCTGCCCACCTCGGAGCTCTACCCCGCGGGCAAGACCTCCTGGGCCGCGATCAGCGCCGACATCAAGAAGCAGATCGGTACGGCGGTGAGCCCGGCCGGTGATCCCACCGGTGTCCTCACCCGGATCCAGGCCGAGGCGGCGACGGCCGACAGCCGTACGAGCGGGAGCCGCTGAGCGTTACGGTTCTCGCCATGGACCGGCACGAACTGGGCGCGCGCGAACAGGCCATCCTCGCCGTCGAACGCCGGGGCTTTCCCAGCCCCGGCGCGAAGGAACGCGCGATCCGCGAGGAACTGGACCTGGCTCCGGTGCGCTACTACCAGCTCCTGAACGCCCTGCTGGACGACGAGCGGGCGCTGGCCCATGATCCGGTGACGGTGAACCGGCTGCGCCGGGTACGGGACGCGCGGCGCGGGGAGCGCTGAGCCGGGCATTCGCGCCCCCGCCGCCCCTACCCGTCCCGTCCTCCAGGGGGCTGCGCCCCCTTCGACCCCCATCGGCGGTCTGGACCCGCACGCCGGTGGGGGCTGGCCGCGCAGTTCCTCCCCCAGCCTTCGGCCGGGGGGACCCCCAGCGCCCCTGAAGGGTGCGTTTGGGTTTGTGCGCCGGTGGGGGCTGGCCGCGCAGTTCCTCCCCCAGCCTTCGGCCGGGGGGACCCCCAGCGCCCCTGAAGGGTGCGTTTGGGTTTGTGCGCTGGTGGGGGCTGGCCGCGCAGTTCCTCCCCCAGCCTTCGGCCGGGGGTACCCCCAGCGCCCCTTGCGGGGCGCTTCACGGGGCGTTTCACGGGGCGTTGCTCGGATAGTGTCGGCCTATGGGAACCCACATCACGGAACCCCTCCCGACGCCGCGGACCCCGGCCGGGCGTGACGGCCTTGCCGCGCTTGTCTCGCGGCCCGGCTCCGCCCTGGTCGGTCTCGACTTCGACGGGACGCTCGCGCCGATCGTCGCCGACCCCGAGCAGGCGCGGGCCCACCCGGACGCCGTACCGGTGCTGGCCGCGCTCGCCCCGAAGGTGGCCGCCGTCGCCGTCGTCACCGGCCGCCCGGCCGAGGTGGCGGTCCGCTACGGCGGCTTCGCGGGCGTACCCGGCCTGGAACACCTCGTCGTCCTCGGCCACTACGGCGCCGAACGCTGGGACGCGGCCACCGGCGAGCTCACCGCACCGCCCCCGCACCCCGGCATCGCCGCCGTCCGCGCCGAACTCCCCGCCCTCCTCGACCACGTCGGCGCCTCGCAGGGCACCTGGATCGAGGAGAAGGGCCGGGCGATCGCGGTCCACACCCGCCGCGCCCCCGACCCGCAGGCCACCTTCGAAACCCTCCGCGCTCCCCTGACCGACCTCGCCACCCGCCACGCCCTGATCGTCGAACCGGGTCGCCTGGTCCTGGAACTCCGCCCCCCGGGCATGGACAAGGGCGTGGCGCTGCGCGAGTACGCACGGCACATCAACGCCGGCGCGATCCTCTACGCCGGCGACGACCTGGGCGACATCCCCGCCTTCGCCACCGTGGAGAAACTCCGCGAGGAGGGCGTCCCGGGCCTGCTGGTATGCAGCGGCAGCGAGGAGGTCACGGAGTTGGCGGACCGGTCCGACCTGGTGGTGGAAGGTCCGGAAGGGGTGGTACGCCTGCTGAGAAGCCTGGCAGCTCTGAGCGCCCCGTAGGGGGCGCTGGGGGTCCCCCCCCGGCCGAAGGCTGGGGGAGGAACTGCGCGACCAGCCCCCACCGGCCCGCAGCCGAATCTCCACCGGGGCTACCCGCCCAGCGCCCCGAGCTGCTCGAGAAACCACCGCGCCGGCGGCAACGCCGTCGCCGCCTCGGCCAACCGTTTGCACCGCTCCGCCCGCTCCTCCACCGGCATGGCCAACGCCAGTGCCAACGCGTCGGCCGTCCCCCCGATGTCGTACGGGTTCACGACCACCGCGTCCTCGCCCAGCTCCTCGTACGCCCCCGCCTCCCGCGACAGCACGAGCACGCACCCTTCGTCGGACACCACCGGGATCTCCTTCGCCACCAGGTTCATGCCGTCCCGGATCGGGTTCACCAGCGCCACGTCGGCCAGCCGGTACGCCGCCAGCGACCGTGCGAAGTCGTCCTTGACGTGCAGCACCACCGGCGTCCAACCCGCCGTCCCGTAGGTCGAGTTGATCTCGTCCGCGACCCGTTGCACCTCCGCCGTGTAGTCGCGGTACACCGACAGGTCCTGCCGCGACGGATACGCGAACGCGACATGCACCACCCGCTCCCGCCACTCGGGGTGGTCGTCGAGCAGCTGCCGGTACGCCAGCAGCCCCCGCACGATGTTCTTCGACAGCTCCGTCCGGTCGACCCGGACGATCGTCCTGCGCCCCTCGCCGCCGATCTCCTCCCGCAGCGCCCGCATCCGCTCGTCCACGTCCGGCTCGTGCGACCGCTTCCGCAGGAAGTCCGCGTCGGCGCCCAGCCCGTGCACCCCGATCCTGGTGTCCGAGGAGGGGATCCCCGGCCCCAGCACCGCATGACAGCAGTCCACGAACGCGTCCGCCCACCGCCGGGTCAGGAACGCCGCGTGATCGGCGCCGAGGATCCCGCTCAGCAGCTCGGCCGCGATGTCGTCGGGGAGGAGCCGGAAGTAGTCCGGCGGCGCCCAGGGGGTGTGGGAGAAGTGGCCGATCCGCAGGTCCGGGCGGAGCTGCCGCAGCATCCGGGGCGCGAGCGCCAGGTGGTAGTCCTGGATGACCACCACCGCCCCCTGGCCCGCCTCCTGCGCCAGCGCCTGTGCGAAGGCGCGGTTGTAGGCCTGGTAGGACCCCCACTGCCGCCGGAACTCCGCGTCGAAGACCGGTTCCAGCGGGGTCTGGTAGAGCATGTGGTGGACGAACCAGAGGACCGAGTTCGCGATGCCGTTGTACGCGTCGGCGAACACGTCCGCGTCGATGTCGAGCATCCGGACCTGCTGCCCGCCGGTGTCCCCGGCCGGCAGCCGGCCGCCCGCGGCCCGCCGTACCGCCTCCCGGTCGCCGTCGCCGAGCGCGGCGCACACCCAGACCGCGTTCGCGTCCGGCCCGATCGCCGACAGACCCGAGACCAGCCCGCCCCCGCCCCGTTTGGCGTGCAGCGCGCCGCTCGCGTCGTCGGGGCGTACCTCGTACGAAACCGGGCCGCGATTGGACGCGACCAGCACCTCAGCACCGCCGGTGGAAGCCATGGGGGAAGCCATACGCCTCAACCTAGCCCGGCCCGTAAACGCTCAAACGTACGGCCGCACCCGACGCGCCGCCGTATACGGCCGTACGGCGAACTCACGCCACCTTGCGTTCGGCGTACTCCGTGATCTCCACCATCGGCGGGCGTTCCTCGGTGTCCACGGAGTACGTGCGCGGTTCGAAGCCGTCCTCGCCCCGCTCGAACTGGGTGAGGGAGGGCCGGATCAGGTGGCCGCGGGCCAGCCGGAGCTGGGCCGTGCGGTAGATCGCGGCGGACATCCGGCCGAGGGCCTGGCCGTCCTGGTGGCGGTGCTTGCGGACGCCGACGTCGACCTGGGCGAGGGCGTCCAGGCCGGCCAGGTGCAGGGCGTCGACCAGCATGCCCAGTTCCACGCCGTAGCCGACCGGGAAGGGGAGCTGTTCGAGGAGCGAGCGGCGGGCCGCGTACTCGCCGCCGAGCGGCTGGACGAAGCCGGCCAGCTGCGGCCAGTGCATGTTCAGCAGCGGGCGGGCCATCAGCTCGGTGACCCGGCCGCCCTGCCCGGCGGCGCCGCCGAGCGGACGGTCGTACATCGCCTTGACGAGGTCCACGCCGGGGTCGGTGAGGAGCGGGCCGACGATGCCGGTGACGAAGTCGGAGGAGAACTCCCGCAGGTCGGCGTCGACGAAGCAGACGATGTCCCCGGTGGTGACCAGGAGGGAGCGCCACAGGACCTCGCCCTTGCCGGGGACGGCGGGGATGCGGGGCAGGATCGCGTCGCGGTGCACGACGCGGGCGCCGGCCGCGGCGGCCACGGCCGCCGTGCGGTCGGTGGAGCCGGAGTCGACGACCACGATCTCGTCGACGAGCGGCACCTGCTGCATCAGGTCGTGGCGGATGATCGCGACGATGTCGCCGACGGTCTCCTCCTCGTTGAGCGCGGGCAGCACGACGCTGACCGTCTGCCCGGAGGACCGTTTGGCGGCCATGACGCGGTGCAGGGGGCGATCGGTTACGGACCAGGAGCGGGTGGCCAGCCAGCGCTCGACTTCTTCCAGCACGGTCAGCGGCTCCTCACTGTCACGGCCACACGACGACGTGTGATCCATCTCGCGGTACGGACGACTCTCTCAACTGTCCTGGCCTTCGGTTACAGTCTTGAACAACGCCGATGACCATCGCATGTCCTGGGGTCACCCGGCGTTGACAACCGCATACCGCTCATCCAGAGGGGCAGAGGGAAACGGCCCGTTGAAGCCCCGGCAACCCTCCAGTCGGTACTCGTAGATCACTGTCGATCAGCGCGAGGCTCCCGGCTAGGGAAGGTGCCAAATCCGTCTCACGACGAGATGCGTCGTGAGGAAGATGAGGAGAAAGGGCCTCGCCTCACATGGCTGTGCAGACTGTTGCAAGCACCACGGATTCCACCGTCGACCTCGGTCCCGCCGCCGCCCTGAGCTGCCGCGAGTGCGGTCACCGGGTACCGCTCGGCCCGGTGTTCGCCTGCGAGGAGTGTTTCGGCCCGCTGGAGATCGCGTACGACTTCTCGGCCTACGACGCCGAGGAACTCCGCAAGACGATCGAAGCGGGTCCCGCGAACATCTGGCGCTACGCGCCGCTGCTGCCCGTCCCCGCGGACGTGGCGACGAAGCCGAACATCAACCCCGGCTGGACCAAGCTCGTCCAGGCCGACAACCTGGCCAGGGAGCTGGGCGTCACCGGCGGCCTGTACGTGAAGGACGACTCCGGCAACCCGACGCACTCCTTCAAGGACCGCGTCGTCGCCCAGGCCGTCGAGGCCGCCCGCGCCTTCGGCTACACCACCCTCTCCTGCTCCTCCACCGGCAACCTGGCCGGCGCGGTCGGTGCCGCCGCCGCCCGGGCCGGCTTCCGCTCCTGCGTGTTCATCCCGCACGACCTGGAGCAGGGCAAGGTCGTCATGGCCGCGATCTACGGCGGCGAACTCGTCGGCATCGAGGGCAACTACGACGACGTGAACCGTTTCTGCTCCGAGCTGATCGGCGACCCGGCCGGCGAGGGCTGGGGCTTCGTCAACGTCAACCTGCGGCCGTACTACGCGGAGGGCTCCAAGACCCTGGCGTACGAGATCTGCGAGCAGCTCGGCTGGCGGATCCCGGACCAGCTCGTCATCCCGATCGCCTCCGGCTCGCAGCTGACGAAGATCGACAAGGGTCTGCAGGAGCTGATCAGGCTCGGGCTCGTCGAGGACAGGCCGTACAAGATCTTCGGTGCCCAGGCCGAGGGCTGCTCGCCGGTGTCGGTGGCGTACAAGGAGGGCCACGACGTGGTCCGGCCGCAGAAGCCGAACACCATCGCCAAGTCGCTCGCCATCGGCAACCCGGCCGACGGGCCGTACGTCCTCGACATCGCACGGCGCACCGGCGGTGCCGTCGAGGACGTCACCGACGAGCAGGTCGTCGACGCCATCAAGCTGCTCGCGCGGACCGAGGGAATCTTCGCGGAAACCGCCGGCGGAGTGACGGTTGGAGTCACCAAAAAGCTCATTGAGAATGGGTTGATTGATCCGGCGAAGTCGGTCGTTGTACTGAACACCGGTGACGGACTGAAGACGCTGGACGCGGTGGCGGGGACCGGACTCACCGCGACCATCCGCCCGAATCTGGAGTCTTTCCGCGAGGCCGGGCTCGCCTGAGTCCCCCGAGAAATAGGGCGGCGCCCGGAGGTGCCGCCCGGACCGGAGGTAAAAACGTGAGCGTCACCGTTCGCATCCCCACCATCCTGCGCACCTACACCGGTGGTCAGGCCGAAGTCGCCGCCGAAGGGGCCACTCTCGGCGAGGTCATCTCGGACCTCGAGAAGAACCACACCGGGATCTCCGCGCGGGTTCTGGACGACCAGGGCAAGCTGCGCCGGTTCGTCAACGTGTACGTCAACGACGACGACGTCCGCTTCGAGCAGGGCCTGGAGACCGCCACCCCGGACGGCGCAGGCGTCTCCATCATCCCGGCCGTCGCCGGCGGCTGACCTGCGGCCCCGCTTGACAGGCTGATCGAATGACCGAACATTACCTTCGGTAACGCCGGTCACCGACTGTTCATCCGATTGCCCCCTCCGTGAGAGAAGCGGAGGGGGCAATTCTGTGTGGTTGAGCGCGGTACAGTTGGGGAACACGGTCCCGATCTCCAGGTCGGGGGCCCCGTATTCGATACCGCGAGCCCGACAAGAAGTAGCCAAAGTGCGCGGGTTATATGCGGCTTTTGTGGCCTTTATGGGGCCCGACTTGCCCTGAATTCGGCCGAATTCTTGCTACATTCCGGACCCCTTCCGTCCAGAATTCTCGTCCGATTGACCTGTTGCAGACGGCAGTTGGACAGATACATTCAGCCGCGGTCGACGCGTTCCGGCGCACGCCCCCAACCAATGGGGGGTGAGGTCTGACCCGGATCCGCGAAGTGTGGATCTGTGCAAGGGCCAGTAATAGGGGAGTTAGGCATGGCTCAGGGCACCGTCAAGTGGTTCAACGCGGAGAAGGGGTACGGCTTCATCGCGGTCGACGGTGGTGCGGATGTATTCGTCCACTACAGCGCGATTCAGATGGACGGCTACCGCACCCTGGAGGAAGGTCAGCGGGTCGATTTCGAGATCTCGCAGGGCCAGAAGGGGCCGCAGGCGGACATGGTCCGGCTGGCGACCAGCTGAAGCACGCGCCGACTGACAGCGACGTTCTTCTGTACTTCTTCGAAGGGCTCGTGCCTCCCGGGGCACGAGCCCTTCGGCATGCCCGGGCGCGAGCCCTTCGGCATGCCCGGGGAGGGCCGGCCTCCGGGGCCGATCCCCGGGAGGCGCTTGCTCCCGCCCGCCACCCGACCGCCACCCCTCAACGAGCACTCGCTTCGCGAGCGCGCCTTGCACTCTCGATGGGCGAGTGCTAATCATTGGCGTTAGCACTCTGAAGGTGAGAGTGACAAAGAAGGACCGGGTCGGTGAGGCCCGCAGACCGGGTGGGGCAAGGAACCCACGGGTCGGCGAGCCGTCCGTCGCGGGCGCGGGCGCGGTCCGAAGACTCACCCCCAGTCCTGGAGGGACCACTTCACATGGCCAAGATCATCGCGTTCGACGAGGAGGCGCGGCGCGGCCTTGAGCGCGGTATGAACCAGCTCGCCGACGCCGTCAAGGTCACCCTCGGCCCCAAGGGCCGCAACGTCGTCCTTGAGAAGAAGTGGGGCGCCCCCACGATCACCAACGATGGTGTGTCCATCGCCAAGGAGATCGAGCTGGAGGACCCGTACGAGAAGATCGGCGCCGAGCTGGTCAAGGAAGTCGCCAAGAAGACGGACGACGTCGCCGGTGACGGTACGACCACCGCGACCGTGCTCGCCCAGGCCCTGGTCCGCGAGGGCCTGCGCAACGTGGCCGCCGGTGCCAACCCGATGGCCCTGAAGCGCGGTATCGAGAAGGCCGTCGAGGCCGTCTCCGGTGCCCTGCTCGAGCAGGCGAAGGACGTCGAGACCAAGGAGCAGATCGCCTCCACGGCCTCCATCTCCGCCGCCGACACCCAGATCGGCGAGCTCATCGCCGAGGCCATGGACAAGGTCGGCAAGGAAGGCGTCATCACCGTCGAGGAGTCCCAGACTTTCGGTCTGGAGCTGGAGCTCACCGAGGGTATGCGCTTCGACAAGGGCTACATCTCGGCGTACTTCGCCACCGACATGGAGCGTATGGAGGCGTCCCTCGACGACCCGTACATCCTGATCGCCAACTCGAAGATCGGCTCCGTCAAGGACCTGCTCCCGCTCCTGGAGAAGGTCATGCAGTCGGGCAAGCCGCTGCTGATCATCGCCGAGGACGTCGAGGGCGAGGCCCTGTCGACCCTGGTCGTCAACAAGATCCGCGGCACCTTCAAGTCCGTCGCCGTCAAGGCCCCGGGCTTCGGCGACCGCCGCAAGGCGATGCTGAACGACATCGCCATCCTCACCGGTGGCGAGGTCATCTCCGAGGAGGTCGGTCTCAAGCTGGAGAACACGACCCTCGACCTGCTGGGCCGCGCCCGCAAGGTGGTCATCACCAAGGACGAGACCACCATCGTCGACGGTGCCGGCTCCACCGAGCAGGTCCAGGGCCGGGTCAACCAGATCCGCGCCGAGATCGAGCAGTCCGACTCGGACTACGACCGCGAGAAGCTCCAGGAGCGCCTGGCCAAGCTCGCCGGTGGCGTCGCCGTCATCAAGGCCGGTGCCGCGACCGAGGTCGAGCTCAAGGAGCGCAAGCACCGCATCGAGGACGCCGTTCGCAACGCGAAGGCGGCCGTCGAGGAGGGCATCGTCGCCGGTGGCGGCGTGGCCCTGCTCCAGGCCTCCCAGGTGTTCGAGAAGCTGGAGCTCGAAGGTGACGAGGCGACCGGCGCCCAGGCCGTGAAGCTCGCCCTGGAGGCCCCGCTGAAGCAGATCGCCGTCAACGCCGGCCTCGAAGGCGGCGTCGTGGTGGAGAAGGTCCGCAACCTCACCCCGGGTCACGGCCTCAACGCCGCGACCGGTGAGTACGTCGACCTGGTCGCCGAGGGCATCATCGACCCGGCGAAGGTGACCCGCTCTGCCCTGCAGAACGCCGCCTCCATCGCCGCGCTGTTCCTCACCACCGAGGCCGTCATCGCCGACAAGCCGGAGAAGGCCGCCGCGGCCGCTCCGGGCGGCATGCCGGGCGGTGACATGGACTTCTGAGCCTGACGGCTCGGCAGCTCCTACGCAGCACCGAGGGCGGCACCCCCTGTTCGACGGGGGGTGCCGCCCTTCGGCGTCTCCGCGGCTGAACCCGGGTTTCGCCGGCACGGAAGTGGGTTGGCTCAAGCGGGAGTTGTCGGCCGGCCGGGATGCCGGGGCTCGTGTCCTGGGTCACCCGGCCGCCCGCGCGGGAGCGGGAATGGGTGCGACCGGGCAGGCCGTTGTGCACACACGTACACTCGATGCGCGTGCACATACCGGCCGGTAAGACCAATTCATGAGGAGCCCTCACATGACCGTCACCACGCCCCCCGCCTCCCGCGCGGCAGAGATCCTCGCCCGTCCCATCGCCCTGAACGGGCTCACGGTCCCCAACCGGATCGTGATGGCGCCGATGACCCGCCAGTTCAGCCCCGGCGGCGTCCCCGGCGAGGACGTGGTCTCGTACTACGCGCGCCGGGCCGCCGCCGGTGTCGGCCTGATCGTCACCGAGGGGACGTACGTCGGTCACGACTCGGCCGGGCAGAGCACCCGTGTCCCGCGGTTCCACGGCGAGGAGCAGCTGGCGGGCTGGGCGAAGGTCGCCGAGGGCGTGCACGCGGCCGGCGGCACGATCGTCCCGCAGCTGTGGCACGTCGGCATGGTCCGCAAGCAGGGCCAGCCGCCGGTCGCGGACGCCCCCGCCGTCGGCCCCTCCGGCATCCGCCTGGACGGCACCGAGGGCGAGGGCAGGGCGATGACCCGGCAGGACCTGGACGACGTCATCCGCGCGTTCGCCGAGGCCGCGGCCGCCGCCGAGCGCATCGGCTTCGACGGCGTCGAGCTGCACGGCGCCCACGGCTACCTGCTCGACCAGTTCCTGTGGGCGGGCACCAACCGCCGCACCGACGCCTACGGCGGCGACCCGGTCGCCCGGACGAAGTTCGCCGCGGAGATCGTGGCCGCGGTACGCGACTCGGTCTCCCCGGAGTTCCCGGTCGTCTTCCGCTACTCCCAGTGGAAGTCCGACAACTACGACGCCCGCCTCGCCCAAACCCCGGAGGAGCTGGAGGCGATCCTCACGCCACTGGCCGCCGCCGGTGTCGACGTCTTCCACGCCTCCACCCGCCGCTACTGGGTGCCCGAGTTCGATGGCTCCGACCTCAACCTGGCCGGCTGGACCAAGAAGCTCACCGGCAGGCCCACCATCACCGTCGGCTCCGTCGGCCTCGACGGCGACTTCATCAAGGCCTTCGCGGGCGAGGGCTCCCGGACCAGGGGCATCGACGACCTCCTCGACAGCCTGGAGCGCGACGAGTACGACATGGTCGCCGTCGGCCGCGCCCTCCTCCAGGACCCCGAGTGGGCGGCGAAGGTCCTGGCCGGCCGCACGGACGAGCTCACGTCCTATGAAGCGGCGGCGCTCAAGACGCTCAGCTGACTCCGTCCCTTCGCGCTCCGGCCCTGGCCGTGATACCCGGAGGAGACGAGCAGACGGCTGTGGAAGGGGTACGAGTTCGGCCCGTCCTCGCTGCCCGGCTGACGGCCCGGGGCCGAGGAGGGCCGGCGGGGAGACACCCCCGGATCACCGGTGCCGCGCGCTCCTGTTCCCCGCGTGACAGGAGGCGAGGGCATATCCACGGCAAGGCCGGACGGACGGGTCGAACGGGGGAACCGGACACGGCGCCTGGTGCTGGACCGGACCGTCGCGATCGCGTCCGTCGAGGGGCTGGACGCGTCGTCCGGACCGCTGGAGGAGACGCTGCGGCTGCCGGGGAGGGAGCCGGAGCGCCGGCCGGTGCGCCGGTGAGGGCCCCGGCCACGGGGTCCGGCCCGGTCGTCACCCCGGTGACGGTGCGGTGATCGGCTTCTCGAACCAGTGGTGGGCGTACGGCTCGTCGTTGAAGGCCGGGACCTCCTGGAAGCCGTAGGAGTGGTAGAGGTTGATCGCGGAACCGAGCGTCTTGTTGGTGTCCAGGCGCAGGGTGTCGTAGCCGTGCCGGGCGGCCTGTGCCTCCAGTTCGGTCAGGAACCGGCGGGCCAGGCCGAGTCTGCGGGCCTGTGGGGCGACCCACATGCGTTTGATCTCGGCCGGTGCCCCGGTCGGCATCTTCACCCCCGCACAGCCGATGGGCTCGCCGTGCAGCCGGGCGACCAGGAACAGGCCGCGCGGGGGGCGGAGTTCACCCGCGTCGGGCAGCAGGCTGCGCGCGGGGTCGAAGCCGGTGTCGAAGCGCTCCTGCAGCTCGGCGAAGTAGGCCAGCAGGCAGTGCCGGGCGTCGGGGTGGTCCGGGTCGACGACGTCGAGGGTGACCGTTCCGGCGGTCAGCAGCCGGTCGACCTCGGCCATGGCGGCGACCAGCCGGGCGCGCTGTTCGGCGTTGAGCGGCTGGAGCATCGAACCCGCCAGGTCGTCGCTGCGGTCGTCGAGCAGGGCGCGCTCCGCCCGCCCCTTCGCGGTCAGCCGCACGGTACGCACCCGCCTGTCCTGGGGCTGCGGCTCCACCGCCACCAGGCCGTCCGCCTCCAGGGAGCGCAGCAGCCGGCTGACGTACCCGGAGTCGAGCCCGAGCCGCTCCCGCAGCCGCCGCACGTCATCGCCCCGGTCGCCGATCTCCCAGAGCAGCCGGGCCTCGCCGATCGGCCGGTCCCGGCCCAGATAGCGGTCGTGGAGCACGCCCACGCGTTCGGTGACGGTGCGGTTGAACCGCCGTACCTGGTCGATCTGTGCAGCATCCATTCTCTGACCTTAGTCAGAGAATCCCGGAGGGGTCAGAGGCGTCCGCCTGCCGGGACGGGTCACGGCAGGATCGAGTCGACGTAGCCGCCGTCCACCCGGAGGGCGCCGCCGGTGGTGGCCGAGGCCTGTTCGGAACTGAGGTACACGACCATGTTCGCGATCTCCTCCGGTTCGATCAGGCGCTGCAGCAGCGACTGCGGGCGGTGCTCGCGCATGAAGACGCGCTGGGCCTCGTCCCAGGGCAGGTCGCGGTCGACGAGCTGGTGGACGAAGTCCTCGACGCCTGCGGTGTGGGTGGGGCCGGCGATCACGGAGTTCACCGTGACGCCCGTGCCGGCGGCCTGTTTGGCGAAGCCGCGGCCCACCGCGAGCAGCGCGGTCTTCGACATGCCGTAGTGGATCATCTCCGCCGGGATGACGACCGCCGAGTCGCTGGCGATGTACTGGACGCGCCCCCAGCCGCGTTCGGTCATGCCGGGCAGGAAGAGGCGGGTCAGCCGCACCGCGGCCAGGACGTTCACCTCGAAGTAGCGCCGCCACTCGGCGTCGGTGATCCGCAGCGGGTCCTCGGCGCCGAAGATCCCCAGGTTGTTGACGAGGATGTCCACCTGGGGCAGCGCCTCCGCCGCCCGCCGGGCCCCCTCCTCTCTGGTCACGTCCGCGGCGACCGGCACGAGATCGGCCCCGGGCGCCTGCTCCGCCAGCCGGGCCACGCTCTCCTCGACGCGTTTCGCGTCCCGGCCGTTGACCCCCACCCGGGCCCCGGCCCGGGCCAGGCCGACGGCGATGGCCGCGCCGATGCCCTGCGTGGAGCCGGTGACCAGTGCCGTGCGCCCCGTCAGATCGATCCTCATCCCGCCGAACCCCTTCCGCGTGTGTGTCTTCGCTCAGGTACCCGGGCGGGCGCTCCGGCACCGGGGGTTCGCGCGTTCAGCGCCTGGATGGCGGCACCGGCCGCTACAGATTGCCCAGCGGCTCGATGTCCACGTGCACGGGAGTGCCCCAGACCCGGAGCACCTCGTAGTCGGTGAACTCGTGCACCAGTCGGTAGGCCATCGCGGGACGGGACCCGCGCCGCTGGGCGGCGAGATACAGCTCCGCCTCGCGCCGGTCGCGCCGGGGGGTGCCGCACAGCTCCCACTCCCGGCCGTTCCACGCCTCCGGCAGCCAGCGCTGCTGCGGCTGCGGCCGGTCGGCGCGCACGCCGTACCGGGACATGGCGGGCCCGGTGGCCTCCTCCGGCACGGGCCGGGGTCCGCCCGCGAACTCCGACCGCCGCGCGGCCCGCCGCCGCGTCTCGCACAGCAGGCACAGATCGGGGGCGCTCTCGTCCACGGGCCCCTGTGGATGCTCGGCGCACCGGGTGGTCGGCGCGGCACGGCTGACGCTCTCCTCCAGCAGGTCGAGCGCCCGCCGCAGGTCGTCCTTCACCTCGTGCAACCTGGCATCGGTCGTCTCGCCCGTCAGGGCCTCCCCGTGCTCACCGAGCAGACGAAGAGCCCGGCCCAGGGCGGTGAGCTGGGAGTGGTTCATGGGGACCAGCGTGGCACACGGCGCTGACAATCCGTCGGCGAGATCAGTCGGCGTGGTCCTTGAGTTCCTCGGTGTCCAGGGTGAGGCCGAGGGGGTCGGGGTCGAGGCCCTTCACCCGTTCCCTGGGAAGAGGGCTCGGGGCTGGTGGTTCGAGTCTCGGGGCACTGCGCAGGGCCGCGAATTTCTCGGTGTCGTCGGTTTCGGGGGCGGGCGCGTAGACGACGATGCGGAGGTCGGAGCCGGGGACCGTGAGGACGTCGAGGTCGAGGGTGAGGTCGCCGACCAGGGGGTGTTCGACGGTCTTGCGGTCGCCGGTGTGGACGCCCGCGGTGCCGTTGGACCACAGCCGGGCGAAACGGGGGCTGGTGTGCAGGAGACGGTCGACGAGTAAGGCGAGGCGGGCGTCGTCGGGGTGGGCCACCGCCGTGACCCGCAGGTCGGCCACCAGGGACTCCTCCTCGGCCTCGTCGCCCGCCCAGGACCGTACCGGCCAGGCGGCGATGGAATCGATGCGGTGGCCGCCGTCGGAGCGGAACATCCCGGCGACGAGATTGCCCTGGTCCCAGCCGTACGTACGGGGGTCCCCGATGGCGGCGGCCCACATCCGGTTCCAGCTCAGCAGCGTCCAGTCGGCGGCGTAGACCGCGACCGGCGTGTCGCCCAGTTGCCGGACGAGTCGGTGGACCCTCGGCGGAACCTGCCGTGGCACGTCACCGGCGGCGGGCGGGGTGAGCCGGGCGCAGCGGAACAGGTGGTCGCGCTCCGTGGCATCCAGGCGCAGGGCCCTGGACAGGGCGCCGACGACCTGGGCCGAGGGGTTGCGGGCGCGGCCCTGTTCGAGCCGCACCACATAGTCGACGGACAGCCCGGCCAGGCGGGCCAGTTCCTCGCGGCGCAGACCGGGGATGCGCCGGTCCGCGGCGGATGCCGGCTCGCCCGGCAGGGGTGAACGGCGCTCCCGCCAGCCGCGCAGGGCGATGCCGAAGTTGTTCGTCGTTGCCATGCGGGCATCATCGTTCGCGATTGTTCGGATGGGCCGCGCACAGTGGAACGCTTGTGCCACATCTGGGTAAAGGCCTGCTTGTGGCAGCGGTCAGCGGCTGAGCGCGGCCTCGGCGGAGGTCCGGGCGGCCGCCCAGTGGGCCCGGGTGAAGGCGGCGGCGGAGTTCAGCGCCTCGTCGGCCTCTTCGAGCATGACGGCGAACGACTGGAAGACGTGCGGGACGTGGGGCCAGACCTGGAGGTCGACGCGGACGTCGTCGGCGGCGGCGCGGGCGGCCAGCCGGACGGCGTCGTCCAGCAGGATCTCGTGCGAGCCCACCTGGACGAGCAGCGGCGGCAGCCCCGTCAGGTCGGCGAAGACCGGGCTGGCCAGCGGCTCGGTGCCGGGCGTCGTCGGACCGAGGTAGTCGCGGGCCCGGGTGCGCAAGGCCTGCGGGGTGAGTGCCGGGTCCAGGTCGGCCTTGGCGGTCGCGCCGGCTCCGGACACCGTGAGGTCGGCCCAGGGTGAGAACACCGCGGCCGAGGACGGCTGGGGCAGCCCCGCCGCCTTGAGGGCGACCAGCGTCGCGACGGTCAGGCCGCCCCCGGCGGACTCGCCGACGAAGGCGATCCGGGCGGCGGGGACGCCCTGGTCGAGCAGCGCGCGGTACGCGGCCACCGCGTCGTCGACGGCCGCGGGGAACGGGTTCTCCGGCGCCAGCCGGTAGTCGACGCAGACGGCACGGGCGCCGACCCGCCGGGACACGTCGGCGGCCAGGCCCGCCGCGTCGGCGGCGGAGCCGATGGCGTACGCGCCGCCGTGGAAGTACAGCACCACGTCGGACGGATCGCCGCCCGGCGTCTCGACCGTGACGACAGGGACGCCGCCGAGCAGACCGGGGGTGGTCGTGACATCGGGGGGCAGCGGTATCGAGGTCATCATCTCGTGGAAGACCGCACGTGCTTCGGCTATGTCGCCGCCGACGTCGAGCGGGGAGTGCCGGAGCATCTCGTCGTGGTCGCGGCGTTGCTGCCCGGACATGGCTGTGCCTTTCGTAAGGGGGGCGGACGCGGAGGTGCCGACGGTGGCGCCGACGTTCAGCGCGGCGGGCCGAGGATGATCTGGCCGTACAGGTCGGCGGCCTCGGCCATCAGGTCCTTGGATATCTCGAACCCCTCCGGCCGTGCGGTCGACAGGTCGCGTCCGGCGTGCCGGAACATGCCCTCGATGCCCGCCGGAGTGCAGATCATCAACAGGTCGGCGGTGTCGGAGGTGATCCGGTAGCCGTGCGGGACGTTCTTGGGCAGATAGACGATCCCGCCCTCCGTCAGCTCCAGCTCCTGGTCGTCCGACCACACCAGCGCGGTGCCCTTGATCAGCATGAAGACCTCGTCCTCGCGGGTGTGCATGTGATACGGCGGCGCCTCCCCCCTGGCGACGCCGAACCGTCCCACGGTCAGCTGCCCGTCGGTGGCCGCACTGTCCAGGAGGACGGCGAACTGGCCGCCGTCGAGCCATTCGAGCTTCTGCTGCTGGTCGGGCTGGGCGAGGTACATCATGCTCACGGCGGTGTCCGTTCGGTGTGGGTGACCGGTGTGGGGTGACCATCCCGCGCCGATGATCCTCTTCCGGAACCGGCCGTCGCCAGAGCCCGGGGTAGGACCAGCGGTACCACCGGCCGCGCCGCACAGAGCGCGGAGCACGGAACCCCGGATCGCGGCGTGTGAGGGGCCGTACCGCCACTACCGGCTCTGGCCGGGCGCTCTGGAGGACGTACTCGCCGGCCTCTCCGTCGCCTCCCCGGCCGAGGTCACCGCCCGCGCCCAGGCCCTGGCGCGGCGCCCTCGGGGCCACGACCACGGCTCTTGACGCCCTCGACGAAGGCCGACCAGGTCTCCGGCAGGAAGGTGAGTGCCGGGCCGTGGGGGGCGGTCTTGGAGTCGCGGACGGGGATCAGGGTGGGGTGGGCGGCGGTGACTTCGAGGCAGTTGTCGCCGCCGCCGCCGCTGTAGCTCGACTTGATCCATACGGCCGTGCTCAGGACGTGGTCAGGGATGTTCCGCATGGCCGTAATCCTCCGCCAACGCCTCGATCAAGACCAGGGACTTCTCTTGCGAGAGCGCGGATGCCACGAGGAGATCGAACACGAACCTCAGTTGGGTGACGGTTGCCGGGTCGTCCTCCAACCGTCCGCTGCGGACCCCCTCCAGGTAGACCAGCGGAGGAGCGTCCTCGAAGTCCATCAGCTTCAGGGCACCCTGCATCGCCGTGTGTGCACCCGCGCTGAGCGGCAGAACCTGCACGATGACCCGGCTTCGTCGGACCAGAGCGGCGAGGTGACGCAAGGCTTCCGACATCACCGCCCGGCCGCCGGTCTCCCGGCGCAGCGCTGCCTCGTCAAGCACCGCCCACAACAAGGGCTTTGTCGGGTGTGCGAGCAGACTTGCCCGCGCCATCCGGCCTTCTACCCACTCCTCGATCGTCTCCTCCGGCGTGGTGGGGTCGTACCCACGGTTCACGGCCCGTGCGTACGCGGCTGTCTGCAACAACCCCGGGATGAGGAGTGGCGCGTACTCCCTGATCGCCGTGGCCTGTGCCTCCGACTCCGCCACTTCCGCAAAGTGCTGCGGATACTTCGACTTGGCCGCCGCCCCGCAGTTCCGAATGAAGAAGCCCCCCGTCTTCAGGACTTCGTCCAGCATCCGCGCGTACTCCGGCTGCATCCGCCGCGTTCCCGCCTCCAACTGCCCGATGAACGAGCCGCTCACGAACAGCCGTTGGCCCAACTCCGCCTGGCTCAGCTCCGCCTTCTCCCGTGCGTGCCGCAACTCCGCCCCCAGCATGGCTCGCGGTGATGACGACGGGTCCAGGTCTTTCGGTCCTGTCATGGGCAACTCCCGCTCCGAACAGCCGAGGTTGTTGGGATGTCCTGTCTGGCCAGGTTAGAGGCGCGCCCGACACGCTGTGTGGCGAACCGAGAACTCAGCGTGGAGGTACGGAATGGTGCTGCGATCCACCGAAGAAGTCGTGGAGACGTTGCGGGCGGCCTTGCGGGGCGTCGGTGTCGTCCTGCCGTCGCTCTGCGTCGACCCGGTGACCGGCGCGAGCGACGAGCCCTTCGCCCTGGTCGAGTTGGGGCGGTGCAATGTGCGGGTCGCGGAGCGGCTGGCCTCGGTGGTCCGAGGGGAACGGCCGCCGCTCGGGACGTACGTGACGGACCTACGGGACAGGCGGATCGGCGAGGTCAGGGGGCATGTCGGCGGGAAGGTGCAGCTGCGGCCCGTGGCGGGTGGGCGGGAGTGGGACTGCCCGCCCGAGTCGCTGGAGCCGGCGCCGCCGGACGAGGTGCTGCGGGCGCAGGTGCGGCGGGTCAACGGGACGCGGCGGCTGCCCTGTTGACGTTTGGAGAGGAAGTCCGCTCTGTAGTGTCGCCATCATGAGCGTCGAGGCAGCGGTCGTCCGGGAAGCGGACGACGAGTCGGTTGAGGCATGGGCGCGCTTGCTGCCGCAGCTTTCGAGTACGGCCAGTCCGCTGGATCGCGGGGCCGTGCGGGCGCTGCTCGGCAGCGATGCGAACACAGTGCTCCTGGCCCGGGCAGAGGGCCAAGTGGTCGGGATGCTGACGTTGGTCATGTTTCCCTTGCCTTCCGGTCTGCGGGCCCGCATCGAGGACGTGGTGGTGGACGAGGCCGCGCGGGGGCAAGGCGTCGGGGGCGCTCTGACCGAGGAGGCTCTGCGGCTGGCGGAGGCGGCGGGCGCTCGCACTGTGGATCTCACCTCGCGTCCGTCCAGGCAGGCGGCGAACCGGCTGTACGAGCGCCTCGGTTTCGAGGCGAGGGATTCCCGGGTCTACCGCTTCGTCCTGCAGCGGTGAGCGGAGCCGTGCCGACGGACATCACTGAACGCGAGCTGACCATCCCTGGGCAGGCGTTCTGATCGCTCCGGCGCACGGGAGCGAGGTCGGCGTTCTGGTCCTGGCGGGATCCAGTGGGCGCGTCGAGCGGGAGCGGGCGCGCATCCTCGCTCGGCAGGGCTTCGCGGCCTTGGCGATCCGCTGGTTCGGTGGGCCCGGGCAGCCGCCGGGTATCTGCGAAGTCCCCCTGGAGACCTTCACCGCCGCCGTCGACTTCCTCCGGCAGGGCGGAGCGCACCGCATCGGAATTCTCGGTGTCTCCAAGGGGGCCGAAGCGGCTCTGCTCACGGCTGTGCACGACCGGCGTGTGGACGTGGCGATCGCGCTGTCGCCCACCTCGCGAGTCTGGTGCAATGTCGGCCCGGGGCGCGACGGAGCGCACCACCCGTATCGCTCGTCCTGGACCTGGCGGGAACGGTCGCTGCCGTTCGTCCCGATGGACGATTCCTGGGCTCCCGCGGAGCCGGACAGCGGGCCCGTCGCCATCCGGGGATGGTACGAACGGAGCGAGCGGACGTTCGCTCGCTCACTTGCGTCGGCGGAGATCCCCGTGGACACGGCCAGAGCGGATCTCCTGTTGGTGGCGGGCGGCGATGACGCGATGTGGCCGTCGCTTCCCTTCGCCGAGCAGCTGGCGCAACGCCGGCGGTCGGTGGGGGCAACCGTGCGTCTGATCGCCCGCGACGACGCCGGCCACCGGCCGCGCCTTCCTGGCGAGAGCCCCGTGCCGGCGTCTCCGCGCTTCAGGTACGGGGGCACTCCCGAAGCGGACGCGCTCCTTGGCAGGGCGGCGTGGCCGCACATCCTCGACGTGCTCGGCGGCGGAAGGGCCGGTGCCGAGGACCGCTGAAACTGGCCAACTTCTGTTGGGACGCCGGGCACGGCGCCGACAACGACCCCGGTGACTTCGTCACCTGGATCGCCGAGGTGACGGGCCACCCGGGATACCTGGGCCCCTGAAGCAGGCGTACGTCGCCAGGAAGCCCACGGCGTACCCGGTCAGCAGGCCGCCCGCGTAGATCGTCGCCGCCAGGGCCGGGCCCCTGTTGCCCGTGAGGAGGGGGAACAGGGCCCAGCCCGAGGGGCCGATGGCGGTGGCGCCCACCCGGTCGCCGAGCACCGCGAAGAAGCCGACGAAGGCACCGCCCGCCGCCCCGCCCGCGCAGGCGGTGAGGAAGGGGCGGCCGAGGGGGAGCGAGACGCCGTAGATGAGGGGTTCGCCCACGCCCAGCAGGCCCGCAGGGAGCGCCGACCTGATCGTCGTACGGAGCCGCGTGTCGTGGCGGAGGCGGGCGTAGACGGCGATCGCCGCGCCGACCTGGCCGGCGCCCGCCATGGCGAGGAGGGGGAGCAGGACGGTGTAGCCCTGCTGCTGGATGAGGGTGGTGTGGATGGGGATCAGGGCCTGGTGCAGGCCCAGCATGACGAGGGGGAGGAAGAGGCCGCCGAGGACGAGGCCGGCGAGCGGGCCGGTGGTGGCGAGCAGCCAGTTGGCCGCGGTGCCGATGGCGGAGGAGACGAGACCGGCCGCGTACATGAGGCCGTAGAGCGTGGCGAGGCCCGCGACGAGGACGGTGACCGTGGGGGTGAGGAGCACGTCGAGGGCGTCCGGGACGCGCCCCCGGCACCACCTCTCGACGCCGACAGCGAGCAGCGCCGCCGCCAGGGCCCCGAGGACCCCGCCCTGGCCGGGCGCCAGCGCCACCCCGAAGGCCGTCACCTTGGTGACGCCCGGATAGACGACGACCGCCGCGACCGCGCCGCCGAGCACGGGCGTCCCGCCGAACACCTTCGCCGTGTTGTATCCGACGAAGACGCTGATCAGCGCCATGAAGCCGGAGGCGATGGCGGCGAGGGCCGGGGTCAGTCCGGGCAGCCAACCCGCGTTCACGAGCAGCCCGTTGAGGCCGGCCAGCACCCCGCAGCCGATCAGGGCGGGGATGAGCGGCACGAACACGTCCGCGACGCGGCGCAGGGCGGTCTTGACGGGGGTCGCGTTGCGCCGGGCGCGGGCGGCTCTTAGTTCGGCGCCACGGGCGGCGAGATCCATGCCGTCGGCGGACCGGAGGCCGCCCGGGACGGCGCCGCCCCGGGCGGGGCCGGTTGCCGCGGGGCCGGTTGCCGCGGGGCCGGTCGGCGCGAAGTCGCCCGGCCGGTCGTCGCCCGGCGCACGCGGGGCCGTCGCGGTGGCGTCGAGCAGCCTTTCGAACTCGGCGGTCACCGCCACCACCGCACCCGGGCCGATCACCACCTGGAGGGTGTCCCCGTCGGCCACCACCCCCAGCACCCCGGGCACCGCCCGCACCGCCTCCGCGTCGACCCGCTCCCGGTCGGCGACGCCCAGCCGCAGCCGGGTCATGCAGTGGGCGACGGAGGTGACGTTCCCGGGGCCGCCGACCAGGGGCAGCAGCGCGGCGGCGGTGTCGTACGACGATCTCTGCACCCCCCGAGGGTGCGCGTCAGCCGCCCGTCGCGGTGAGCGCCGCGCGCAGATGGCCGCCGGACTCCTCCAGAAGGCGGGCGGCGGTGGGCCCGTCGACACCGGCCAGGACCACCAGGACGGCGGGCTTGACCTCGCCGTCGGTGGCGGTGAGGGCCGCCTCGATCTCGTCGTCCGACGCGCCCGTGGCGAGCGCCACGATCCGCCGCGACCGGGCCCGCAGCTTCTCGTTCGAGGCGCGCACGTCGACCATCAGGTTCCCGTAGGTCTTGCCGAGCCGGATCATCGCGATCGTCGACAGCATGTTGAGGACGAGCTTCTGTGCGGTGCCGGCCTTGAGCCGGGTGGACCCGGTGAGCAGTTCGGGGCCGACGACGACCTCGATCCCGTGCTCGGCGGCGGCCGCGAGCGCGCTGCCCGCGTTGCAGGAGAGGCCGACGGTCAGGGCGCCGAGGGCGCGGGCGTGCTCGACGGCGCCGACGGCGTAGGGGGTCCGGCCGGAGGCGGAGACGCCGACGACGGAGTCGGCGGGCCCGATGCCGAGCGCGCCGAGGTCCGTGCGGGCCAGCTCGGCCGAGTCCTCGGCCCCTTCCACGGACGTCACCATGGCCGCCGGCCCGCCCGCGATGATCCCGACGACCTGACCGGGCCGGGTGTTGAAGGTCGGCGGACACTCCGAGGCGTCCAGGATCCCCAGCCGTCCGGCCGTCCCGGCCCCGGCGTAGACCAGCCGCCCGCCCTGGGCCATCCGGGCGGCGATGCCGTCGATCGCGGCGGAGATCTGCGGCAGCCGCAGAGCCACGGCGGCGGCCACCCCGGCGTCCTCGGCGTTCATCAGGCGTGCGATGTCGAGGGTGGGCAACGTGTCGATCTCGGCGAGCTCGGGCCGGAAGGCTTCGGTAGTGAGCGCTTCCAGCTCGCTGCGGAGGGAGCGGTGTTCGGTGGTCATTCGGATACGGCTCTTTTCGACGCGGACCGGTGCATCAACTCAGGGTGGCTGGGGGTACCCCCGGCCGAAGGCTGGGGGAGGAACGGCGCGACACACCACGGCGAACCGGCACGCTCCCGCAATGATCAAGTCCTACGGTCTATCGGGGCACGCTCCGGTGCCGGTGCGCCAACGCCTCGTACGACGCCGCCAGCGCCGGCGCCGCCGCGTCGTACGTCCGCTGCGCCACCCCCACGAACAGGCAGTCCACCACCAGCAACTGCCCGGTCCGCGACGACATCGCCGCCGGCCGCAGCTCGCTCTCCCGCGCCGTCGACGTCGTCAGCACATGGTCGGCGTACTGCGTCACCGACGACCCCGGCCGCCCGGTGATCGCGACGGTCGTCGCGCCCCGTTCGAAGGCCACCCGCAGCGGCTCTATGACGTCTCCGGTCGACCCGGAGTGCGTGATCGCTATCGCCACGTCCCCGGCCCGCAACTGCACCGCGTTGGTGACCGCGAGATGCGGATCGCTGTGGGCGTGCGCTATCAGCCCTATCCGCAGCAGCTTCTGCGTGAGGTCCTGGGCGACCAGCCCCGACGCCCCGATGCCGTACACGTCGGTCCGCCGCGCCCCGGTGAGAGCGCTGACGGCGGCCCCCAGCTGCAGCGTGTCGAGACCGGCCGCCGTGTCCGCGAGCGTCTGCTGCTCGTCGTAGGCGAGTTTCGCGACGACGTCGGCGATCGGGTCGTCGACGGCGATGTCGGTGGTGATCGCGGGCGCCCGCCCCGACTGCTGGTGGGCTGCGAGCCCGGCGAGGGCGAGCCGCAGGTCGCGGTAGCCCGGGTAACCGAGCAGCCGGGCGGTGCGGACGACGGTCGCCTCGCTGGTCCCGGTCAGTTCCGCGAGGCCGGTGACCGTGAGGGCCGCGCAGCCGGCGGGGTCGCCGGCGACGGCCTCGGCGACGCGCTGCATGGAGCGGGTCATGGAGGGGGCGAGGGTCCGCACCTTGGCCGCGAGCGCGGCGGGAGCCGGCGGCGCACCACCGCTGCCCCGGCCGCCGCCGTCTCCGTGACTGCCGAAAATTTCCTTCACGCGCTCGGTCACCCCTGAAAGATATTTTCGTTTCGGGTGCCCGGTCAAGACCGCGCACAATAGGACCATGGACCCCGTAAGCCCCTTGGAACAGGCGCTGCACGCAGCCCGCGCCCTCGTGCTCGCCGACCTGGTCGCGGGCGAGGTAGCCGAGGCGGACGTGGTCTCGCTGGTCGAGGACTCCGTCGTACAGCGCCGCTGGTGGGTGGAGCAGTGGCCGGAGGGCGTGGCGTACGTGGCGGGGCTGGTGGCGCAGGACGTGCAGGACGCGCTCCTGGAGCGGTACGGCCGCTGGCCGCTGTGCCCGGTGTGCGGCTCCGGCGACCCGCACGCCCTGGACGTCGAACCCGAACTCGGCCCGGATCCGCACTGGGTGTGCCACAAGGCGGGCGTGAAGGTCGCCTCGGTCGGCTCGCTCGGCGGTTCCCCGGGTGACGGGACGCCCTCCTCGTGACGGAGTTCTCATGACGGTGTACATCGATCCGCCGAACTGGCCCGGCCACGGCCGGATGTGGTCCCACCTGGTCAGTGACGTCTCGTACGCCGAACTGCACGCCTTCGCCGAGGGCATGGGCGTACTGCGCCGTGCCTTCGAGCGTGACCACTACGACATCCCCTCGCACCGCTACCCGGACGCGGTCCGGGCCGGTGCCGTGGAGGTCAGCAGCCGCGAGGTGGTACGGCTGCTGCACGGTGCGGGGCTGCGCCGGCGCAAGAGCGACGTGCCCCGCCGGTGACGGCGCCCGAAGCCCCCTACTCCGCCGCCCGCAACGCGAAGGCCAGTTCCGCGTCGCCCTCGCTCACCTTGCCGAACCCGGCACGGGTGACGACCGCCTGGGAGGCGGTGTTGGCGGTTTCGACGGTGGCGAACAGGGTGTGTACGTCGTCGCGGGCCAGGGCCCAGTCGGCCAGGGCGCGGAGCGCTTCGGTCGCGTAGCCGTGGCCGCGGGCGGCCTCGGCCAGGTCGTAGCCGATCTCCACCCGGCCCTCCTCGTCCGGGGCGGAGTGGAAGCCGATGCCGCCGACCGCACGGCCGTCCGTGTGGCGGACCAGGGCGAAGACGCCGAACTCCGGCCGGTGGACGCCCCCTTCGTACGCCTTCAGGAGGAAGCCGGCGGCGT
Source organism: Streptomyces sp. NPDC086777 (assembly GCF_040702065.1). Taxonomy (NCBI): domain Bacteria; kingdom Bacillati; phylum Actinomycetota; class Actinomycetes; order Kitasatosporales; family Streptomycetaceae; genus Streptomyces; species Streptomyces sp. NPDC086777. The sequence goes on from NZ_JBFBJI010000007.1 coordinate 162,215, forward strand.
CCCGGGTGCCCTCGTAGGGGCCGCCGTCGACCCACTCGAAACCGCCGTCGCCGCCGAGGCGCAGGTCACGGGCCTCGGCGGGGCGGATGCCGACCAGGTCGAGGCGCTCGGCGGGGATGACCAGGTTGTTGTACCAGCGCCAGTCGGTGACCGGGGCGCGGCCGGGCAGCTCACCGCGGCCGGTGGCCCACAGGAGGGTCGGCCAGGCGGCGGGGCCTGGCTGGACGTGCGGGAACAGCCAGGCCAGGACGGACTCGGCGAGTTCCTCGGAGGGCCGGTAGGGGAGCCCGAGGCCCAGCGCCATGTCGTGGGTGTGCAGCAGGACTTCGGCGACGCCCATCGCCGCGAAGCCCGCGCGGTCCGCGCTGCGGAAGGGGTACGGATGGAAGGCGCGGACCTGGCGGGAGGTGGTGCGGACGGTGGCGGCGAGCAGGGCGCCGGTCGTCTCGATCACGTGCAGCAGACCGGAGTTGTCGGTCCCGTCGTCGACCCTGAGCTCGAAGGGCACGTAGGCGTCCTGGGCGCGCCCGGCCAGGTTCGCGGCGTACGCGACGAGGTCGTCGGCGACATGGACCGCCGTCTCGTGGCAGTTCCAGTCCAGCCTGCCGGCCGTCACCTCCGTCCAGTCGCCCGTCACCGCCGGCCGCAGCGCGGTCACACAGCCCGCGACGGCCTCTTCCACCTGGTCCCCACCCATGGCACGCATGGGTCGCACCCTAGGGCGCCGGATCCTCGGCGGTCGACAGCATTTCCAGCTCGGCGGCGAGGTTGTAGCGGGCGGTCGGCTCCCACTCGGTACGGCCGTACGGAGTTCTGAACAGCCCCGGCAGGTCGAGGAGTTGGCGAAGGATCGCGGAACGGCCCGCGCGGAAGGCGTCGTTCGGGACGAAGTGGTACTCCTCGCGCACCTCGGCCGTGTAGGCGGCGTACGCGGCCGGCCGGGCGGCGAGGACCGCGAGGTCGGCGTCGCACAGGACCTCGCCGTTGCGGTCCCCGGGGGCCGGGTCGTGGGTGACGGTGAGCCGGACCAGGCGGGCCACCTCGGCGGTCTGCCTCGCCGGGAGACCGGCCTCGGGGAGCGCCCGTTCGGCGAGGCGGGCCGAACGCTCCTCGTTCGTCGACCGGTCCGGCAGGTACACCGCGTCGTGGAACCAGGCGGCGAGCCGGACCAGGTCCGGGTCGTCCGCGTACTCCTCCAGCACGTCGATGCGGTCGAGGACCGCGACGAGGTGGGCGACCGTGTGGTACCGGCGCTGGGGCTCCCGCCAGCGGCGGAGCAGTTCGTCGGCGTACGGGTCGGGGTCGGGGTGGCGGGGGTCGTCGTCCCGCGCCATGAGGAGGGCGCCCCGCCAGCGGGAGCGCAGATCCCTTTCCTGGAGATCGTCCATGCGCCCATTCTCCCGCCCGCCACCGGCATCCCCCTAGCGTGGGGCACATGACTGCTGCCGACGACACACGCGACCCCTTCCTCCCCGGCCGTCTCCTCGCCGTCGAGCGCGACGCGCTGATCCCACTCCTGCGCTCCCGCCCGGACGCGGACTTCGCGCGGCCGGCCGCCGCCTGTCCCGGGTGGACGGTGCGGGACGTGCTGGCCCACTGTTCGTCCGCGCTGATCCGGGTGGTCGAAGGCCGCTTCGGGCCCGGTGTGTTCTCGCCCGAGTCGAACGACCGGGACATCGCCGAGCGCGCCGACTGGGCGAACGCCCGGGTCCTCGACGAGCTGGAGCGCGGGATGACCGAGGCGGGCGACGTGATCGCCGGCCGGGCGGACGGGCGCCTGGACCCGGTCGCCTTCGGCGAGTGGGTGCACGCGGGTGACGTCCGCGACACCCTCGGCGAACCCGGCGCCTACACGGGCCCTGGCCTGCCCCACGCGCTCTCGCTGCTGGCCCGGGTGACCCGGACGCGGGGGCACCTGCGGCTCCAGGCCGACCTGGACGACGTGGACGACCCGCTGCACCTGGGCGAGACCAGCGGGACCAGGACCCCGGCCCGCTTCATGGGGGACGCGGCGACGCTCGTCCGGCTGTACACCGGGCGGTCGCCGGACGGGGCGGCGTACGAGCTGATGGGGGCGGAGGCCGCCGAGCTGAACATCTACGGCTGAATACGGACCCTGTGTGACGGGGGCGGTCTCGCGGCCGTCGGTGTTCCCCGCGTACCCTGGATTGGACTAGACCTCCGGACTAGACCTCTTGTGGGAGGTGCCCGGGGTGCACGGGGAACACCACGGAAGGGGCCCTATGAGCACGCGTGCAGTCCTGGAGGTGATCGCCCTCGACGCCGAGGACGCGGTCGCCGCCCAGGCCGGAGGCGCGGACCGCCTCGAACTGGTCACCGACATGGCGGCCGACGGGCTGACCCCGTCGCCCCGGACCTTCACCGCGATCCGGGCCGCCGTCGACATCGACCTGCGCGTGATGCTGCGGCTGGCGGACGGGTTCGCCGTGGGCGACGCCGACCGTCTCGCGGGAGTGGCCGGGGAGCTGCGGGCGGCCGGGGCCGACCAGTTCGTGCTCGGGTTCCTGGACGCGGTGGGCGGGGTGGACCTGGACGCGGTGGAGCGGGTGGTGGCCGCGCTGGACGGCTGCCACTGGACCTTCCACCGGGCCATCGACCGGGCCGCGGACCGGGACGCCCTGCGCAAGCAGCTCGCCGACCTGCCGGGCCTGGACACCTACCTCACCGCGGGGGCCGCGGAGGGCGTGGACGAGGGGCTGCCCAGACTCCGCGCCGAGGCGGGACGGCGCGGAGAGCCGGGGTACGGGCAGACGCTCCTGGTCGGCGGCGGCCTGCGCCTCGACCACGTGCCCGACCTGCTGGCGGCGGACATCGACGCCTTCCACATCGGCGGCGCGGCCCGCCCGGCGGGCTGGGACGGGGCGGTGTCGGAGGCGGCGGTGCGGTCCTGGCGCCGGGTGCTGGACGGGGCGGGGTACTCCGACTAGGACCGGGGCCGGCTCACTCGGCGGCGAGCAGGTGGGCGGGGGCGATCCGGGACAGCCCGCGGATCGGCACCGTCAGCGCCGCCCCCACCAGGGCGGTCGCCGCGAGCGTGGCCAGCAGCGCGGCGCCGGCGACCGTGAACAGGTGCCCGTGCAGCACGCCCCGGCCCAGTGCCAGCACCCCGGCCAGACCGGCCACGGCGCCCGACAGGCCGCCCAGCAGAGCCAGTCCGATCCCCTCGTACAGGGTCAGCCTCGCCAGCTCGCGGTTGGTCCAGCCGGTCGCCCGCAGCACCGCGAGGTCGGCGGCGCGCTCGCGCTGTGAGATGACCAGGACGTCGACGGCACCGGCGGCGCCCAGCAGCAGGGACAGGGCGACGCTCAGGTAGTCGGCCTCGCGCGCCTGTGCCACCACGGCGTTGCCGAGCAGCGACCCGGCCACCTCGCCCCGGAAGGCCAGCGTCAGGGCCAGCAGCACCGTGAAGGCGGCCACGCCGAGCGCCAGCCCCGCCGCACCCAGCAGCGTGCGGCCCCGCACCCGCAGCAGATTGAGTACGGCCAGTCCGGCCACCGAACGCACCGGGCGGCCGCGACGGGCCGCGGTCACCGGGGGCCGGACGGCTTCCATCGGCCCCAGCCGGGTGGCCAGCCAGGCGGGGATCAGGCCCGCCGCCGTGGCCAGCAGCAGTGCCACCGGGAGCACGAGGAGCGACTTGGCACCGGCTTCGTGCCGGCCCAGCGCCCGGCCCAGCGCGTACGCGAGCATCGCGCCCGCGGCGCCGGCGGCCAGGCCGATCACCGCCAGTTCACCGAGGACCAGGCGGAGCACCTCGCCGCCGCTCCAGCCCAGGCAGCGCAGCGTGCCGATCTCGGTGCGGCGGGAGCGCACCGAGGCCAGCGCCGCCTGGCCGAGGAAGAGCGCGCACACGACGAGCACCAGCACGAAGAGCACCGCGCTCTTGGTGTCCACCGCCCGGAGGATGCGCAGGGCCACGCCCTTGGCGACCCAGCGCTCCGTCACCCGTGCCGAGCCGCTCAGCGCCACCGTCCGCGGGGCGGGCGAGCTGCCGACGGTGACGTCGACCTGGAGCCGGGGGTAGGCCGCCCGGATCGCCCCGGCCACGGCGTTCACCCGTGCCCGGGAGGCGGTGTCGACGCCGGTCACCCCGGCCACCCGGATCCTGATCGCGCTCACCGGGGCCTTGTCCTGCAGGCCCGGGACCCGGCGGCTCCCGGTGAGCGCGGTGATGGAGTCCATCGTCGTCAGCATGGTGGGCGGCGGGCTGACGTAGCCGCCCAGGTTGCGGTCGGGCTGCAGCGGCCTGCCGTCGAGCTTCGCCCGGGTCGCGCTGTCCGCGCCGGTGACCTGCGGCGTCTGGTAGGTCTCCAGCGGGGTGTCGGACAGTGCCGAGAAGCCGCGCAGCCGGCCGGTGTCGTATCGGCCGACCAGGCGGACGAAGGGGTTGGGCAGGCGCCCGGAGTCGACGCCGTCGCAGACCCCCAGGCCGATGCACTCCGTGGCGGCGTGGCTGGTCACCTTCCGGTACTGGACGCCCTGGTGGTTCTCCTCGGGGACGTTGCCGAACGGCTGTTCGTTCGAGTTGGAGATCCACAGGCCGCGCTTCTGGGGCGGCCGCGGCTGCGCGGCGAGGTCTCCGGCGGCGGTCCGGCGGTAGGTGACCGGGCCGACCGTCCAGTAGTTCCCGGTGTCGAACGAATCCTCGGTCAGCGCCTTGCGGTAGCCCTTGCTCAGGTCGACCCGGGTCGTGCCCACCGGGGTGCCGTGCAGGCCTCGGACGAAGCTGTCGGCCGTCGGGTTGCCCAGTTTCGAGGGCAGCACGGCCGGGTCGCCGACGTCGAGCCGCTCGACGGTGGCGTCGAGTGTGCCGGTGGTCAGCGGGCTGTCGCTGAGCAGCGCCGGGATGTAGGAGTCGTGCTGTCCGTGGACGCTCTTGGCGGACGACACCGTCCACGGCCTGTCCCGCTCGGTGAGCATCCGGCCCGAGGTGACGGTGGAGCCGAGGCCCACCAGCTTGTCCTCGGCCGCCGGGTCGATGGCGGACAGCAGCACGGGGTAGCTGACCGGAACGTCGATGGTGGCCTTGTCCCGACCGGAGTGGCAGTTCATCCGCGAACTCAGGTCCGGGTCGAACGGTGACCTGTCCCTGAGGTCCTCGGCGATGAGGTTCGGCTTCATCGGCAGGTTCAGGTTGAACTCGGTCTGCTCGCTCTTGTCCCAGTTGAAGTAGTAGCAGACGTCGTACTTCCCCTGCAGCAGATACCGCCGGGTGCTCTTGTCGACCGCGCCCTTCTCCAGGGTGTCGGACTGGAACAGGTCCTCCGCCGTCCCCGCCGAGGTCAGGGGGGACCGGGTGAGGTAGACGTACTCGTCGGAGGTGCGGTAGGTGCCCAGTCCGGAGGTGAGGGTGGGGCTGATGCGCAGGATCTGCCGGGACGCCTTGCCGTCCAGGAAGCGGGACACGTCGACGGTGACGGTGCTCGACACCATGAGGTAGCCGATGTTGGCGACCGGCGCGGCCACGTCGACCCCGGCCGTCCCGCGGATGCGCCGGTACTGGTCCATGGTGATGCCGCCGAACGTGCCGGACAGGAAGTTCGGCGTCACCAGAGCGCTCTGCCGCTCCACGGCCGTCTGCGAGTCGGGCGGGCGCACCAGCACGTCGTACGCGGACCGGGCGTTCTTCCGTACCGTGCCCACGGTGGTCGCCTGGCTCGTGCTCACCGTCGAGGTCAGCAGGGTGAAGCTGGTCGCCGCCACCAGGATCCCGGCGGCCAGGGCCAGCGCGCGCCCGCGCCGCCGCCGGAGCTGGTCGAGGATCATCGTGATCACGGGCGCAGGCCTCCCAGCCGGTGCAGCACGTCGCCGGCCGGCGTGACCCGCTGGTCCGAGGTGATCCTGCCGTCCTGCAGCCGCACCACCCGGTCGCCGTTGGCGGCGACCTCCGCGTCGTGGGTGGCGATCAGCATCGTCATCCCGTACCGCTCGCGCAGCGACATCAGCAGGTCGATGATCTCCCGCCCGATGACGCTGTCCAGGTTGCCGGTGGGCTCGTCGGCCAGCAGCAGTCCCGGCCGGTTGACCAGCGCGCGGGCGACGGCGACGCGTTGCTGCTGGCCGCCCGACAACTGCGCGGGCAGGGCGTCGGCGCGGTGGTCCAGGCCGACCGCTTCGAGCAGTTCCATGCCGCGCGCCCGCCGGTCGAAGTCCACTCGCCGCGGCAGGACGGGGGCGAGCACGTTGTCCAGCGCGGTCAGCGCGGGCAGCAGGTGGAAGCGCTGGAAGACGAAGCCGATCCGCCGGCGGTGCCGGTCCAGGTCCCGGCGCACCAGTTCCGTGCCGTCGATCTCGACGTGCCCCTCGTCGGGCTGGTCCATGCCACCCGTCACGTGCAGCACGGTGGACTTGCCGGCACCGGAAGGGCCGGTCAGCATCACCACCTCGCCGGCCGCGACCTCCAGGTCCACCCCGTCCAGAGCGGTCAGCCCGGGATACCGGCGGCTCACCCCGCGCAACGCCACGCTCACAGCCATAGATGCAGCCTCGCCCTCGCACATCGCGGCACGTCCCGCCGCACATACATTGCGGCAATTCAAGGGTATGTTGTCACAATGTAGAAGGGACGTATATGCCGCTCCATCACGCCGTGCTCGCGCTGCTGACCCGGCGGCCGAATCACGGATACGAACTCAAGGCCCGCTTCGAGGAGGCCATCGGCCCGCAGTGGGGTGGCCTGAACATCGGTCACCTCTACCAGATCCTCGAACGGCTGGTCCGGGACGGCTATGTCTCGCGCTCGCAGGTCGCGCAGGCCGACCGGCCCGACAAGAACCTCTACACGCTCACCGAGGCCGGCGAGGCCGAACTGCGCTCCTGGGCGACCACCGCCTGGGTGCGCGTCGGCGGTTTCCGCGACGAACTGTTCCTGAAGCTCCTCGGCGCCTCCGCCCTGGGCCCGCAGGCCCTGACCACGCTGATCGAGGCGCAACGGCGGACGTACCTGTCCGAACTGGCGGGCCTGGCCCGCCAGCGCCGGGCCCACGCCGACGAGCCGCTGGTCGTCGTCCTGATCGACGCCGCCATCGCGCACACCAAGGCCGACCTCGGACTCCTGGACAGCGCCGCACAGCACATGGGACCACTCGCGGCGGCACAGGGCGAGGCCGAGGAGACCGGCGGTCACGGCGGGACGGGCGCGTCCCGCGCGGAGCCCGCCTGAGCGGGGGCCGGCAAAACACCCTGCGCCCCCGAAGGGGCCGCTGGGGGTACCCCCGGCCGGAGGCAGGGGGCGGAACTGCGCGACCGGCCACGACGGCGCCGCCGACGGCGGACGGTCTGTCGTGGCAGCTCCGGCGGAGCGGCTCTACCGGCTCAGGCCAGCTGCGGCGGCAGCGCGGCCGCGTGGGTCACGATCAGGCCGGAGACGGCTCGGGTCAGGGCCACGTACAGGCGGCGCAGGCCGGTGCGTTCGTCCGGTTCGCCGTCGACCACGGCCCCGGGCTCGTCGAGGACCACGTAGTCGTACTCCAGACCCTTGGCCAGCGACGCCGGGACCAGGGTGAGGCGGGTCCCGGCGGTGGTCTCCTCGCCGGGGTTCAGGTAGGTGATCCCGGCTGCGGTGAGCGCCTCGGCCAGTGCGGGCATCCGCGCGTCCGCCGCGATCAGGCCCGTCGAACCCTCGTTGCGCAGCAGCTCCTCGCAGGCGGCGACCACTTCGGTGGTGTCCTCCGCGGCGCGGACCTGGAAGAAGCCGGGGTTCTCACGGACCGATGCCACCGGGGTGAGACCCGGCGCGATGTGCGGGAGGAGCCGGGAGGCGTAGGTGATGACGTCGGTCGGGACGCGGAAACCCGCCGTCAGCTCCTCGACGACGCCGTCGGCCTTGCCGAGATGCGCCAGCGCCTCGGCCCAGCTCCGCGTCGCCCAGGGCGTGGTGCCCTGTGCCAGGTCGCCGAGGACGGTCGCCGAACCGGTGGTGCAGCGGCGGCCGACCGCGCGGTACTGCATGGGGGACAGGTCCTGCGCCTCGTCCAGGACGACGTGGCCGAGCGAGTGCGTGCGCTGCACGAGGTCGGTCGCCTCGTCGATCAGCACCGCGTCCGCGGCCGACCACTTCGCCGCCCTGACGCTGCGCACCGGCTTTGCCCACAGGATCGTCTTCTGCTCCTCGCCGGTGAGGATTCCCTCCGCGTGCACGGCGAGGAAGTCCGCGTCCGTGAGCAGCCGCAGCACGAGCTTCGCCGGGTCGACCGGCGGCCACACCTGCTTGACGGCCGCTTTCACCGCCGCGTTGCGCGCCACCGAGTCCTGCACGCGGTCGTCGGGCGCCTCTCCCGAGCGCTCCATCTGGACCAGCACGGCGTGCGCGATGCGCTGTGGCAGGGCCTCCCGCGCGGCGCCGTACCGGATGTCCCGGTCCAGCAGCTCCCGGACGATGTCCGCCAGCTCGTACGCCGGGACCCGCCAGCGCCGGGAGCCGCGCACCACCACGACCGGTTCGGTGGGCGGCGTGACGTGCGCGTAGACGGCCCGGCGCAGGACCTGCGCCATCCGGGCGTCGCCCTTGACGACCGCGGCGGGGGCGTCGTCGGTGGAGCGGATGCCGATGTCACGGGCCACCAGGTCGTCCACCGTCGCCTGCTGCACGGTCAGCTCGCCCAGCGCGGGCAGCACCTGCTCGATGTAGTGCAGGAAGGAACGGTTCGGGCCGATGACCAGGGTGCCGGTGCGGGCCAGCCGCTCCCGGTGGGCGTAGAGGAGGTACGCGACCCGGTGCAGGCCGACGGCCGTCTTCCCGGTCCCCGGGCCACCCTGCACGCACACCGTTCCGCCGAGCCCGCTGCGCACGATCTCGTCCTGCTCGGGCTGGATGGTCGCCACGATGTCGCGCATCGGGCCCACGCGCGGGCGCTCGATCTCCTGCTGGAGCAGCTTGCTGGTGCGGGCCGCCTCGCCCGGGTCGGAGAGGTGCTCGTCCTCGTACGCCGTGATGTCACCGCGGGTGTACCCGAAGCGGCGGCGCAGCGCGACGTCCATCGGGTCCTTCTTGGAGGCCCGGTAGAACGGCTGCGAGACCGGCGCCCGCCAGTCGATCACCATCGGGTCGCCGTCGTGGTCGTGCACGTGCCGGCGCCCGATGTAGAAGCGCTCGCCGTAGGCGCCCTCGGCCTGGTCGGCGCCGGGGGCGTGCAGGTAGTCGAGGCGGCCGAAGAAGAGCGGCGTGTCGCTGAGGTCGGCCAGCGCCTTGATGCGCTCCTCCATCTGGCGGGCCAGGACCTCGGCGTTGACCCAGTTCGCGGTGACGTCGCTGATGTCCAGCGACTCGACGTCCTCCCGCATGGCACGCAGGGCGGCGCGGGACTCGGCGAGGTGGGACCGTTCGCGGGAGAGGGGGCCGGGGTGGGGGTCGGAGCGGTCGTCCGCTAGCGGGTCGTGGGCGGGCGTGGACAAGGGGGTGCCTCCGAAGGCCTGCGAGTCGATGGCGCTCAGGTGTGGGTGGCGCACGGGTGGCGATCAGCCGGCCGGTTTCCGTCCGGGCGGCGGCACTCCGGGGGACGGAGGCGGGCAAGAGCGGAGATTGTAGTGAGGTGGGGGGCGGGGAGGCCAATGGATTTCCTGGGGGCGGTCGTGCTGTTCCCCGCGTCCCCTAGGGGGAACGTCACCCGGAGGGTGGGGCCGAGGCCGGGGGTGGGGTCCATCGGGGGGTGGACCGGAGGGTGCCGGAAATTGGACCCGTGGACCGATGCCGTACCGGGGTGCGAAGTTCCACCATGGAGACATGAGCGCAGCAACCATCCACCCAGCCCCCAGCCGTCCGCCGGGCGCCACGGCCCTCGACGGAGTCCCGCAACCCCACCACCGCCTGGGCGACGCCCTGCGCGCCGTCAAGGTGTTCGTCAGCGCGGCGTTCAGCGTCGCGATACTCGGTGAATACGGCGAGGAAGCGGGCATACGCCGCAGGTGACGGCATAGGGTCGCCCCCGTGCCGAACCGGACGGTGACGTCACCCCCTGCCCCACCCGCCTCCTTCCCCCTCCTGCTGTCCCTCTCGTTGGCGACGGTCTCCCTCTGCTCCTTCGCCGCCCTCTGCATCCTGCTCCGCGCCCCGATGGCCGACCTGCTGGTCTACCGGGCCGAGGGCGAGGCCGTGGTCCACGGCGGTGATCTGTACGGCTTCGCGGTCACCGAGTGGCGGCTGCCGGCGACGTATCCGCCCTTCGCGGCGGTCCTGTTCGTCCCGGCGACCTGGATCCCCGTGCCGGCTTTGAAGGCTCTGTTCCTCGCGGGCAACGCGCTCCTGCTCGCCTGGCTCATCGCCCTCTCCGCCCGCCTGGCCGGCCGCACCCCACCCCTCCCGCTGGTGTGCGCGGCGACCGCAGTCGCGCTCTGGCTGGAGCCGGTCTTCCAGACACTCCTCTTCGGCCAGGTCAACCTGGCGATCACCGGTCTGGTCCTCTGGGACCTCACCCGCCCGTCCGGCGCCCGCGCCAAGGGCCTGGCCCTGGGTGTCGCGGCGGGCGTCAAACTCACCCCGGCGATCTTCATCGCCTACCTGTTCCTCACCGCGCGCGGAAAGGAGGCGGCCACCGCGACGGCGTCCTTCGCGGGTACGGCCCTGCTCGGCGCCCTTCTGCTGCCCGCGGCCACCGTGGACTTCTGGACGCGACGCCTGTTCGAGACCGGCCGGGTCGGCAAGGCCTGGATCGTCGACAACCAGTCGCTCCAGGGCCTGGTCGCCAGGGCGACGGGCGTGGCGGCACCGGGCCCGGCCTGGATGCTTCCGGCGGCCGTGGTGGCGGCGGCGGGCCTGTTCCTGGCGGCCCGCGCCCACCGCGTCCAGGGCTCCGACCGCTGGGGCGTCCTGCTCACCGCGTTCACGGCCCTGCTGGTCTGCCCGATCAGCTGGTCCCACCACTGGGTGTGGTGCGTCCCGCTGCTGGCGGTCCTGCTGGCCGGGGGCCGCACGCTCCTCGCGGCCGCGACGGCACTGGTCTTCACGGCCCGCACGCTGTGGCTGGTGCCCCACCAGGGCGACCTGGACCTGCACCTGCCGTGGTGGCAGCAGGCGTGCGCGGCGCCGTACCCCCTCCTGGGACTGACGCTGCTGGCGGCCGCCGTACCCGCGCTACGGCGGCGGAGCGGCGGCCTGCCGGGCGGGCGGCCCGGCGGCGCCCCGCCGGACGGCTCTCAGCTCTCCGCCAGCAGCTCGTCCGCGTCCATGATCCGGTAGGCGTAGCCCTGCTCCGCCAGGAACCGCTGCCGGTGGGCGGCGAAGTCCTGGTCGATCGTGTCGCGGGCGACGACGGAGTAGAAGTGGGCCTGGTGGCCGTCGGCCTTGGGGCGCAGCACGCGTCCCAGCCGCTGGGCCTCCTCCTGCCTCGACCCGAAGGTGCCCGACACCTGGATGGCGACCGTCGCCTCCGGCAGGTCGATGGAGAAGTTGGCGACCTTGGAGACCACCAGCACGCTGATCTCGCCCTCGCGGAAGGCGTCGAAGAGCTTCTCGCGCTGGGCGTTGGAGGTCTCGCCCTTGATGACCGGGGCGTTCAGGTGCTCGCCGAGTTCGTCGAGCTGGTCGATGTACTGGCCGATGACGAGGATCTGCTGCCCGGCGAACCGCTTCACGATCGCCTCCGTGACCTTCCGCTTGGTCGCGGTGGTCGCACAGAAGCGGTACTTCTCCTCGGTCTCGGCGGTGGCGTAGGCCAGCCGCTCCGAGTCCGTCAGGTTCACCCGCACCTCCACGCAGTCGGCGGGTGCGATGTAGCCCTGGGCCTCGATCTCCTTCCACGGCGCGTCGAACCGCTTGGGCCCGATGAGGGAGAACACGTCCGATTCCCGGCCGTCCTCGCGCACGAGGGTGGCCGTCAGCCCCAGCCGCCGGCGTGCCTGGAGGTCGGCGGTGAACTTGAAGACAGGAGCCGGCAGCAGATGGACCTCGTCGTAGACGATCAGACCCCAGTCACGGGAGTCGAAGAGCTCCAGGTGCGGGTAGACGCCCTTCCGCCTGGTGGTGAGGACCTGGTACGTGGCGATCGTGACCGGCCGGATCTCCTTCCGCGTCCCGCTGTACTCGCCGATCTCGTCCTCGGTGAGACTCGTCCGCTTCACGAGCTCGTGCTTCCACTGCCGGGCGGAGACGGTGTTCGTCACCAGGATCAGCGTGGTCGACTTCGCCTGCGCCATGGAACCGGCTCCGACCAGGGTCTTCCCGGCCCCGCAGGGAAGGACGACGACACCGCTCCCGCCGTGCCAGAAGTTCTCCACGGCCTGCTTCTGGTAGGGCCGCAGCGCCCAGCCGTCCTCGGCCAGCTCGATCGGGTGGGCCTCCCCGTCCACGTACCCGGCGAGGTCCTCCGCGGGCCAGCCCAGCTTCAGCAGGGTCTGCTTGATCTGCCCGCGCTCGGAGGGGTGCACGGCGACGGTGTCGGGGTCGATGCGGGCCCCGACCAGCGGGATGATCCGCTTGGAGCGCAGGATCTCCTCCAGGACCGGCCGGTCGGTGGTGGTGAGCACGAGGCCGTGCGCCGGGTGCTTGCTGAGCGTCAGCCGCCCGTACCGGTCCATCGTCTCGGCGATGTCGACCAGCAGCGCGTGCGGCACCGGATAGCGGCTGTACTCGACCAGTGCGTCGACGACCTGTTCGGCGTCGTGCCCGGCCGCCCGCGCGTTCCACAGGCCCAGCGGGGTCACCCGGTAGGTGTGGATGTGCTCCGGTGCCCGCTCCAGCTCGGCGAAGGGCGCGATCGCCCGGCGGCAGTCGTCGGCCCGCTCGTGGTCGACTTCCAGGAGCAGGGTCTTGTCGGACTGGACGATCAACGGACCGTTCACGAGCTGCACCCTTTCGTCATGGACCAAAGTTCCAGTGTGCCTCATGGACGAGCGATCACCTTCGCCGTTCGACGGAACGTGCACCGCTCGTGATCGCCTTCGGCAGGTGCCTGATCGTCCGGTGCAACCCTGGGTCCGTTTCGGGTGTCATGTCCGAGGGAGCCACGGATGGGCGTGGCTCGGTGGGGAGGCTGGGGTGACGTCCGTACGCATCTGGGGTACCGGCGCGGGGGCCGTGGTGGTGCTGGTGGTGGCCGGGGTGTGGGCGCGCGGGTCGAGCGCGGTCGACGCCGGACTGTGGGCCGAGGTACGTCCCGTGATCGAGGCGCGGCTCGTGACGCAGGCGACCGGATCCGGGTACGCGGAGACCGACGAGCCCGCGCTCAGGTCGCGGTGGTTCTGCCGGGCGGAGGCCCTGGAACTGGAGGCGAGCGGGGGCCGGGTGCGGGCCGGCGTGGACACGCTGTGCGAGGAGTACGGGGAGCGCGCGGGTGCCCTGGTGCTGTGCAGCGGTGCGGAGATACCGGAGGTGGTGCGGCTGGAGCGGGACCAGACCGACGGTGGCTATCGGGTCGTCTCCGAGGAACAGGCGCCGGAGGACGACAGCGCCGAGTGGGAGGAACACCACTTCAGCCACCACGCGGCCGCTCGGCTCGACCGGGGGATGACGTCCACCGGCCTGCGGGCCGCGGCCCGCGCCCACTTCGGCCTGCCGGCCGGGGCACCGGTACGGGACTGCTAGCCGCGCCGCCGAACTGTGAAGCGCCCCGCGAGGGGTGCTGGGGGTACCCCCGGCCGAAGGCTGGGGAGGAACCGCGCGACCAGCCACGACGGCGCCGCAGCCGGACGACGGCCCACCGCGGCCTCGCCACCGGGACGCCTCAGTCCTCCGCGAGTTCCGCCACCCCTGTCACCCGGTGCAGGGGATAGGTGCGTACCTCGTCGGCGGTGTGGTCGTAGGCGGTGACGAAGCCGCCCTCGACCCGGATGGGGGCGATGACGCGCTGACTGGCGGTGCCCTCGGCGTTGACGTAACCGATCCAGAGGGTGTCGCCGGTGAGGACGGCGGCCTGCATGGTGGCGAGGGTCTCGGCGGCGGTGGTGCGCGGGAGTTCGCCGCCCTTGACGGCGGCACCCGCGGACTTGCGCGGGGTGGTGGCGGCCAGGTCGCCCGCGCGGATCGCGCGGATCGCCGCCGTGAGAAGGGTGGGGTCCGGTGGCGGCGGGCCGTCCGGGACCGGCGCGGGTGCGGTGCGCGGCGGGGTGCGGTGCGCGTGGGCGCGGGTGATCAGGACGTCGCCCTCGGCGGACTCGGCGGCGGGCGCGTAGCCCATCGCGCGCAGGCCTTCCAGGAGGGCGGCCGGGTCGGCCTGGGTGGCCAGGACCGTCGGGGCCAGGCGGCGCAGGCGCAGGCCCGAGGCCCGCTTGTCGGCCATGATCTCGTTGAGGACGCTGTCGTCGTCGCAGCGGACGTACGCCGAGGCCGCGCCCACCCGCAGGTGTCCGTGTCTGCGGGCCACGTCGTCGATCAGGTAGGCGAGCGGCTGCGGGACCGGTGTGCGGGAGTGCGTGGTGAGGAAGGCGTGCAGGTCCGCGGCGGTCTGGCCGGCGTCCAGGGCGCGGCGGACGGAGGCGGGCGTGAAGCGGTAGACCGTGGCGCCGCCCTTCGACTCGACGTCGGCGAGGACGCCCAGCGCGTCGGCGAGCGGGCGGCGCAGCGGGCCCGGGGCGACCGCGGTCAGGTCGGCCTGGAGCAGGACGTGGTCGAGGGGCTCGGGGAGCAGCGGGGCCAACAGCCGGCCGGCGGTGGCGGTGGCGGCGGCCTGCTCGGGCGGGGAGAGGGGTTCGAGGGCAGGGGAGAGGTGGTGGTGGCGTACCGGGAGCTTGTCGCCCGGTCCGGACGGCTCCGCGGCCTGCTCGGGCGTCTTCGCCACGGCCGGTGCGCCGAGGAGCGCGCGGCCCTGCGCCGACAGCGCCCCGCGCCCGGTCACGCCCAGCAGCTCGGCCTCGGACAGCGTCCAGCGGGCCAGCCGGGTGCGCAGGTCGTCGCCTTGCTGCTGCGGGCCGCGCAGCGGGCGTTCCCAGCGCAGCCGGGCCAGCACCGAGTCGGGGGCCGGGGCGGCGGCCTCCGGGAGCCCGGCGAGGAGGGACAGCACCCGGTGCCGCACCTCGGGCGCGGCGGAGCGGTCGAGGCCGGGGCCGAGCGCGGACAGGGCGCGGTCCTTGGCGTCCCGGCCGCCGACCAGGCCCGAGGCGCGGGTGCCGGTCAGCCAGGCCTCGGCGAGCTGGGCCCAGCGTTCGGCGGGCGGGCGGTCCAGCCACTCGTCGTAGGCGGGGGTGGCCGCGTAGCGTTCGTCGGCCTCGCCGTCGGAGGCGAGCAGCCCGGCCGCGTAGGCCAGCTCGACCCAGAACGCGGCGACCGGCTCGGGCACGTCCAGGGCGACGGCGGTCCGCTTGAGGTCCCGGACACTCAGGCCGCCCGCCCGCAGCACGGCCGGCCCGCCCTCGTCCCAGTCCTTCAGCAGCTCCTCGACGGTCGCGAGCGCGGTGTACGCCTGCCCGGCCGCGGTCGCGTCCACAACCTGTGGACGGTGGGTGGCGGCCGGCTCGACGGCGGGCGGCACGGGCTCCGGTTCGCGGTGGGCGCGGCCCTCGCGCAGGTGCAGGGCGACCTCGCGGGGCAGCACCACGGTGCCCGGCACGGTCGGCAGCAGCAGGCCGCGGTCGAGGAGCCAGCGCAGATGGGCGGCCGGTTCGGGCGTGATCTGCCCGTACGGCGGCCCCCACACCAGCCGGGAGAGGACCTCCCGGGACTCGGGGGGCGCGGCGGCGAGCAGCTTCGCCATCTTCTTCCGGTGGCCGAACAGCTTGGTGAGCCCGTCCACCGCGGAGACCGAATCGTGTGTGGAGGGCAGCCCGGCGGCGGCCACGATCTCCTGGATCCGGCCCGGTGACATTCCCGAGGTGGCCTCCCGCACGCTCGGGCCCAGACCGGTCGGCGACGGGTGCTGCGCGGACGGGGCGAGCACCTCGCGGGCGGTCCGCACCAGCCGCAGCCGGTCGTCGCCGCCCCACACCAGCGCCTGGTCGCGGAGCGCGGCGACGGCCCGCGGCAGCTCGCCCGCGACGGCCGGGTCCCCGGCGGCCCCGCCGTCCCCGGCCATCAGGCCCAGCAGCTCCTGGTACGAGGCCGGGTCACCGGCCACCGCCAGCGCCTCCGCGGTCTGCAGGGCGAAGCGGTCCAGCCGTTCCAGGGCGCGCAGCACCGAGGCGCGGGTGCCGGCCCGGGTGGCCAGCTGGGTCAGGTCGGTGGGGACGGGGGTGATGAGGTCGGGGCGTGCACGCAGCAGTACGGCCAGGGAGGCGTCGTCCCTGGCCCGAAGCGCCTCCGCGAGGGAACGCGGCGGGGTGGCCGGGTTGCTCATCCGACCCACGGTAGCGGGTGCGGGGCGGGCACCGGGATCACCCGTCGCACGGCCGTCCCCGAGCAAGGGGCGGCCACCGGGCGAACGGGACATTGCGTTCACGTCCGGCGAATGCGGTTCAACGTAGGCGTCGCGGCACCTCCGGCAGCACTCGGCATCCGGTCGCCGTCGGCCGCCGACGGCAGCGCAGGTACCCGTACCGGCAGAGCGGGTACACCTGCGTCTCCCGCGCCGGTACGGCAACCGTCCCCGCCCCGGGACCCGTTGCCCGCTGGTGTGCCGGCCGACATGAGCCGTGGCCTGCGCTACCGTCGTTCCGACGGGGTAATCCAAGTTGTCCAGGGCAACGCACCGGCCCCGGAGGGGACTTCGTGGGTATCGAGAGCGATCAGGTCGTCTACGAGTATCTGAGCCGCGTCGGGGACATCGCGCACCAGCGCCAGTTGTCGTCGGCCGAGCGGATGCGGCTGGTCTCCGGGCTGCGCAACGACATCGACCGGCAGCGTGCGAAGGCGACCGTCGACAGCCCGGCCGCGGTCCGGCGCATCCTGGACCGGCTGGGCACGCCCGACGAGGTCGTCGAGGCGGCGGGCGGTACGACGGCGGCCGGCGCACCGCAGCCGCCGCCGGGCGCGGTCCCCGTCCAACGGGACGCGGAGCGTTCGGCACCGGCCGAGGACCTGCGGCGCGTCGTACCGCGCCCGCGGCCCGCCGAGCCGGACGGCGGCGCGACGGCGCCGCCGGACTGGTGGCGGGTGGACAGCAGCCCGTTCGGGGACGGCGACGGGGTGCCGGGGTTCGTCGGCGGGGTGGAGATCCCCGAACTGCTCAGCAGGCCGCGGCTGCGTAAGCCGGAACCGGTGGAGGCCGAGCCGGCGGCGGCCCCCGTGGTGGAGGAGGCCGTGCCGCCGTCCGGGCGGCGACGCCTTCGTCCCACGGTCGGCTGGAGCAACCCCCTCCTCCTGCTCGCCGCCGCCGCGCTCGTGGTCGGCGCGGTCCTCGGCAACTGGTTCGCGCTCGTCCTCGGCTGGGCCATCGCCTACGGCTCCCGGCGGCTCAGCCCCGCGGAGACGAAGCTCGCGGTGATGTGGGTACCGGGGCTGTCCGTCGCGGCCGGTCTGGTCTGGCTCTGGGGCCGCAGCGCGGGGCGCTGGGGCGCGCCGATCGCCCAGGGGCAGATGAGCGGTGCCGTGGGGGAGACCTGGCCGTGGGTGGTACGCGGCGCCGCGCTGGCCTCGGCCGTGTACGTGGTGTGGCGGTCGCAGCGGGCGCGGTAGCGGGGCGCCGGGTTCGGCTGTCGGCCGCCCGGCCGGTGGGGGCCGTTCGCGCAGCCCCCCGCGCCCCTTCGGGTGGGACCGGCCTGCCCACCTTCTCGGGGGCGCGGGGAACCGCGTGACAAGCCCGCACCGGCCCGCGGCCGGACCATGACCCGACCCGGTGCCTTCCGGGCGCCCCGGCACAATGGTGCATATGACTTCTCGCCCCCTCACCGTCGGCTTCGATCTCGATATGACGCTCATCGACTCCCGGCCCGGCATCCACGCCACCTATGTGGCGCTCGCCGAGCGGACCGGGACGTTCATCGATGCAGACCTGGCGGTGACCAGGCTGGGGCCGCCGCTCGCGGAGGAACTGGTGCACTGGTTCCCGGCCGAGCGGATACCGGAGGTGAGCGATCTGTACCGGGCGATGTACCCGGAGATCGCCATCGCGGCCACCCCGGCCATGCCGGGTGCGCGGGAGGCGATCGCGGCGGTGCGGGAGGCCGGCGGCAAGAGCGTGGTGGTCACCGCGAAGTACGAGCCCAACGCGAAGCTGCACCTCGGCCACCTCGGCATGGTCCCGGACGCGGTCGTCGGCGATCTGTGGGCCGAGCAGAAGGCGGTGGCGCTGCGTGAGCACGCCGCGGGCGCCTACGTCGGCGACCACGTCGGAGACGTACGCGGGGCACGCAAGGCGGGAGCCCTGTCGGTGGCCGTGGCCACCGGGCCCTGTGACGCCGAGGAACTGCGCGCGGCCGGTGCCGACGTGGTGCTCGCCGACCTCACCGAGCTTCCGGCGTGGCTGGCCCGCTACCGGGAGGACGCCTCCCGCGCCTGACGGCGGCCGGCCGCGACCGACTGGAGCACTCCGGCGGCCGCGACCAGGAAGCCGACGCCCATGAGCATGCTCAGCAGGTACATGTACGTCGGAAAAGGCTTCGCGCCGAGGAACAGCGGTATCACGGTGACGAGTGTGGCCACCGTACCGATGAAGAAGACCACGGCTCCGGCACGGACCAGTCGGTCACCGGGCCCGGCGGAATTCGCTTGGGTTTTGTCACGCACTCGACCAGGGTAGTTCCCTGCCCGAAGGAACAACCGGGCGACGTCTTGTCACGCGCCCGCAGACCATTAGCCTTGGTACCGGCGGGTCGTGGTCGACCCGCCCGAGTGCTATCAAGGCCCGTTCCAGAGCTGTTGCATTCAGAAGTTTTCCGAGCAGTTTCCGACGAGATACGAGGACGAGGACAGACGTGCCTACCGGCAAGGTCAAGTGGTTCAACAGCGAGAAGGGCTTCGGCTTTCTCTCCCGCGACGACGGCGGTGACGTCTTCGTCCATTCCTCGGTTCTCCCCGACGGGGTCGACGCTCTCAAGCCGGGCCAGCGAGTGGAGTTCGGTGTCGTCGCCGGTCAGCGCGGTGACCAGGCGTTGTCCGTGGTCCTGCTCGATCCCACCCCGTCGGTCGCCGCCGCCCAGCGCAAGAAGCCGGACGAGCTGGCCTCGATCGTGCAGGACCTGACGACCCTGCTCGAAAACATCACGCCGATGCTGGAGCGCGGCCGTTACCCGGACAAGGCCGCCGGCGCGAAGATCGCCGGGCTGCTGCGCGCGGTCGCGGACCAGCTGGACGTGTAGCCGGGTAGCCGTGTGAGAGGCATATGCCTCTCGGCAGTGGGTAAGTCCCGTGCGTTTTCTCAGGGGAAATCGAGTGCGTGCGGGCCGAGGGGCGGGACGAGTCCCTCGGCCGCCGCGCGGGTGAGCAGTCCGCGCACCGCCGCGTAACCGTCCTCGCCGAGTTCCGAGGTGAACTCGTTGACGTAGAGCCCGATGTGCTGGTCGGCGACGGCCGGGTCCATCTCCTGGGCGTGCGCCATGACATACGGCCGGGAGGCCTCGGGATCGTCCCAGGCCGCGTGGACGGACGTACGGATCGAGTCGGCGAGGCGGGTGAGCGCCTCGGTGCCCAGCGAACGCTTCGCGATGATCGCGCCCAGCGGGATCGGCAGGCCCGTCGTGTCCTCCCAGTGCTCGCCCATGTCCGCGAGCTTGTGCAGGCCGTAGTTCTGGTACGTGAAGCGCGCCTCGTGGATCACGAGCCCCGCGTCGACCTTCCCGTCGCGTACGGCCGGCATGATCTCGTGGAAGGGCATGACCACGATCTCGCCGACGCCGCCGGGGAGCGTGTCCGCGGCCCAGAGGCGGAACAGCAGGTACGCCGTCGACCTCTCGCTCGGCACCGCGACCGTACGGCCGGTGAGGTCCGCCCCGGCCTCCCTCGTCAGCACCAGCGGCCCGCAGCCCCGCCCCAGCGCGCCCCCGCAGGGCAGCAGCGCGTACTCGTCGAGGACGTACGGCAGCACGGCGTACGACACCTTCAGCGCGTCCGACTCGCCGCGCTCGGCCATGCCGTTGGTGATGTCGATGTCCGCGAAGGTCACGTCGAGCGCGGGCGCGCCCGGGATCCGGCCATGGGCGAGGGCGTCGAAGACGAAGGTGTCGTTCGGGCAGGGCGAGTACGCGATCCGCAGGGTCTCACTGGTCATGCTGGTTCCAACTCTCCAGGGCGGGCACGAGCTTCCCGAAGGCCTCGGTCAGGGCGGCCAGGGCGGCGCCGATGCGCCAGGCGGCGCGGTCGCGGGGGCCGACGGGGTTGGACACGGCGCGCAGCTCCAGCACGGGCACGCCGTGCGCGGCGGCCGCCTCGGCGACGCCGAAGCCCTCCATGGCCTCGGCGAGGGCGCCCGGGTGCCGGGTCCGCAGCGCGGCCGCGCGGACGGCGGTCCCGGTCGTCGTGGAGACGGTGAGTACTGCTCCCTGACGGGCTCCGGTGACCTGAGTCGTCACTCGTACGAGTGAATTTGGCGGGCGGTGGCTGACGGTTCCGAAGCCCAGTTCGGTGACCGGGAGGAATCCGTCTGCCGTCTCGGCGCCCAGATCGGCCGCGGTGATCTCGTCGGCGACGACCAGCGAGCCGACGGGGGCCTCCGGCTGGAAGCCGCCGGCGATCCCGGCGGACACGGCCAGCGTGTAGGGGTGGCCGTCGAGGGCGGCGGCGGTGAGGGCGGTCGCGGTGCCGGCGGCGGCGAGGGCCGGACCGACCCCGGCGGCGAGCAGGTCGTACCCGGCGGCGGTGCGCAGCAGCGTCGTACCCGGCAGCCGTACCTCCGTCGTGCCGTCCGGGAACGCCAGTGCCACCGCGTCCCGTTCGGCCGGGACCGCGGTGGCTACGAGGATCCGCCCGGCGGACGTGGTCAGGCGTCCTTCTTGAGCTTGAAGGACCACAGGCCCAGCACCGACTTGTCGCCCTCCTTGATGGAGACCAGGGTCGAGTTGCCGGAGGCGCCGTACTGGGCGTTGAAGAACACGCTGCCCGGGATGGTGCGGTAGGTCTTGCTGCTGGAGTCGGTGAGCGCCTGACCGTTCATCAGGATCGTCCAGCCGTTGTCCGCGATCTTCGGGTCGACGCCGAAGCGGACCGTGTCGTCCGGGTCCACCTTGATGGACTTGATCCCGGTGTCCTTCAGGCACTTCGTGAGCGAGGCCGTGTCCAGGGCCTTGCCGTCGTTGTAGCAGGTGGCCTCGGAGTTGACCGAGGACGTACCGACGGTGATCGTGGCGATCGGGGTCGGCTTGTCGCAGGCAGACAGGACGAGCAGTCCGGCGGAAACGGCGCCGGCGGCGGCGACGACGCGGCGGCGTCGCGAGCGGGAGTGCAGCGTGGTCATGGCCGAAGGCTATCGGGCGGTCCGGGCCGTCTCCCCATGTGGGGTACGGCGTGCCCGGTTCGTTACGCCACTCGCGGGCGGGTACGGGTGCCGTGCCGGGCGGAGCCGATCAGGCCGCGCAGGGTGGCCAGCCAGCCGGTCGCCACGATCGCGGCGGCCACCACCAGCCCCAGGGTGCCGTTCAGCGGCATCACGATGCCCACCGCGCCGCCGAACACCCAGGCCACCTGGAGCAGTGTCTCCGAGCGGGCGAACGCGGACGTGCGCACCAGTTCCGGCACGTCCCGCTGGATGAGCGCGTCCAGGGACAGCTTGGCCAGGGCCTGCCCGAAACCGGCCGTCGCCGCCAGCACCGCCACCAGGAAGGCGCCGAAGAACAGCGCCGCGACGATCGCGGTACCCAGCACCAGGGCCACCGCCGCCACGATGATGATCTCCGGCGCCCGGGAGCGCAGCCACGACCCCACCGCCGTACCGAGCGCGTTGCCGACGCCCGCCGCGACCCCCACGATCCCGAGCGACACGGCGGCGCTCTCCCCGGTCAGCGGGTGCTCGCGGAGCAGGAACGCCAGGAAGAAGATCAGGAAGCCGGAGAGGCAGCGCAGGGCCGCGTTGGCGCCGAGGGCGTGGGTGACGGCGGGCCCGACCGTCCGCAGCCCCGGCCGCCGCGTCTCCTTGCGGAGCGGGCCGTGCAGATGCTCCTCGTCGGCGGCGAGCAGCGCCACGTCCTCGCCCTTGGCGGAGTCGACCTTGGGCGGCAGGGAGAAGGAGAGGAAGGTTCCCGCCACGAAGATCACGAAGGCGCCGTAGAGCGGCCACGGATCGCCGATCGCGTGCAGCCCGGCCCCGACCGGGGCGGCGACCCCGGTGGCGAGCAACCCGGCCAGGGTGACCCGCGAGTTGGCCTTCACCAGCGAGAAGCGGGGCGGCAGGAGTCGGGGCACGACGGCACTGCGCACCACGCCGTACGCCTTCGACGCGACCAGCACCCCGAGGGCCGCCGGATACAGCTCCAGGCCGCCGCCGGCCACCGCGCCCGCGATGATCAGCGCGAGCAGCGCCCGGGCGAGCATCGCACCGGCCATCGCGGCGCGCCGCCCGTGCGGCAGCCGGTCGAGCAGGGGGCCGATGACCGGGGCGAGGACGGTGAAGGGCGCCATGGTGATGGCGAGGTAGAGCGCGACGCGGCCGCGGGCCTCGTCGGTGGGCACCGAGAAGAACACGGTGGAGGCGAGCGCGACGGTGATCATGACGTCGCCGGCGCCGTTGACCGCGTGCAGCTCGATCAGTTTGCCCAGCCCGGACTCGCCGGCGCCGTGCGCGTGGGTGGCCTTGCGGATGGAGCGGGCGGTACCGGTCACCGGAAGGTGCAGGGCACGCCCGACGGAGCGGACGGCACCGCGCATCCGGCCCGCACCGCTACCGACCCCTACAGCCCGTTGGGGTGACCTCGCGGTTGCCACGTGCTTCATAGTGCCCTGAGAGTGCTGTTCCTAGTGCACTTTGTGGCCAAGCGAGTCGGAAGGGGCCGGGGCGGGGGGTTTCGCTCACCGGCGCTTGCCGGGTGGGCGCAGCTGTGCAGCCGACGCGGCTGCAGCGCCCCGTAGGGGGCGCTGGGGGTCCCCCCGGCCGAAGGCTGGGGGAGGAACTGCGCGACCGGCCCCCACGCACCCGCACACACCACACGACCCCACCGCCCCGGAAAAGACCCCGCCCCGCCTGAAATCCCGCCCCCGCCCCACCCCCCGTCGGCTCTCCCCCTCCCTGCTCGCACGCCGGACTGTCCCCATCCACCGGCGACGGGGTAGCGTGCGTATCTCAGCCATAAAGCAGAATGGATGGCATAGGTGCGCCCGAGCGCGATCGGACGCGGACGTCGATGCGGCCCACAGGTCCGCTCCGTCCGCCCCACCGCCGGAGGCAACCGCACTCGTGAGACGGCGTAGGAGAGAAGCGATACCTGTGAGCGCAGCGACAACGCGAAGCCGCACCCCCGACCGTCTGTGCGCCGAGGCCGTCGACCTCGCCCGTGGAGCCGCCGAGGAGGCCGCCGCACCGGGGGTGGTCGGCGAGCACGCCGGAGCGGTGGCCGAGGGCGATCGCGTGGTCACGCACTTCTTCGAGTGCAAGGAACTGGGGTACCGCGGCTGGCGCTGGGCGGTGACGGTGGCCCGCGCCTCCCGAGCCAAGGTCGTCACCCTGGACGAGGTGGTCCTCCTCCCCGGCCCCGACGCCCTCCTCGCCCCCGAGTGGGTGCCGTGGAGCGAGCGGCTGCGCCCCGGCGACATGGGGCCCGGCGACCTGCTGCCCACCGAGGCCGAGGACCTGCGCCTGGAGCCCGGCTACACCGGCGAGGACGAGCCGGAGCCGAACTCCCCGATCTCCGAGGAGATGGAGGAGCTGGCGGAGGCGGAGGACGCAGAGGTCACCGCGGGCACGCCCGCGCACCTGCCGACGGTCCCCTCCCGCGGCACGATCGCCTCGGTCGCCGAGGAACTCGGCATGCGCCGCGCCCGGGTCCTGTCCCGCTACGGCCTGCATGTCGCGGCCGACCGCTGGGAGGAGGCGTACGGCGCCAAGACCCCCATGGCCCAGGCCGCCCCGGCGACCTGCGTGAGCTGCGGCTTCCTCAGCCCCATCGGCGGCTCCCTCGGCCAGGCCTTCGGTGTCTGCGCCAACGAGTTCTCCCCGGCCGACGGCCGGGTCGTCTCCCTCTCCTACGGCTGCGGCGGCCACTCGGAGGCCGCGGTCATGCCGAAGACCCCCCAGCCGGCCCCGCCGGTCATCGACGAGACCAGGGTCGACCCGTTCCCCCTCCGCCCCGCTTCCGACTCCGGTTCGGTACCCGCGACGGAGGACGAGACGTCGGCGGAGCTGGGCCACTCGTAGGACGGGCCGGCGAGCCCGGGCCGGGCGGGCCCCGTCCGTGTGAGCGGACCCGTCTGCGCGGCGTGGCCGTTTCGGCGCGGCCCGGTGCGCTTCGAGAGTGGGGCTGCCGCATATGCCAGTGGCCCTCTCGCGAAGGAGAACCCATGCCCGGCCTGCCCCCCATCGGTGCGGAGATCCCGTGCAGCATGCTCGGGATCAACACCCCGCTCCGGCTCAAGGACTCCCTGGTCAGCGTCGACTTCCGAGGCGGCATCAAGCACCGGGTCGACGTGAACCCGGAGGACCCGATCAACAGCGTCCTGATGCGGACCATCGGCTTCCGGATCACCGCGGAACTGCCGCCGGCCGACGGAGGCGACGATGGTGACGGCGGAACCGTCACCATCGAGCAGAACGACGTCGACGTCGACGTGAAGAGCCTGCTCAGGCTGACCCAGCAGTTCCCGCCCAGGTACGAGAACGTCTGGGTGCTCCCCTTCACGATGACCATCGACCGGCCGGGCAACGGCGGGGTCCAGATCCTGACCACCAAGGATCCGGCCAGGCTCGTCGGCCAGCTCACCCAGTACCCGCCGCGCGGCGACCTGTACCAGCTGCAGCACCCGGTGGAGCTGGTGGACCCGGAGCGGCCCGACGCACCGGTCGCCACGCTCCAGAAGCTCCCGGTCAAGGTCGGCGGCCTGTAGCCGACGCTTCCCCGGTGAGGCGGTACCTTCGTGCTCACGTCGACGAGGAGAGACAACGTGAGCAAGTTCGTGCGGCCCGCAGCCGAGGGTGCCGACCCGTTCGGGACCGCTCGGCTTCGGCGAGGTGTCCTCGACGCCTGGGCCACCAGCCCCGCCCGGTTCCGGGAGGACGCCAACGCCGAGGAGGACCTGGTCCTCGGCGGGTACCGGGACCGGCTCGTCGTGGAGCTCGCGCAGAACGCGGCCGACGCGGCGGCTCGGGCCGGGGTGCCCGGACGGCTCCGGCTCACCCTCCGCGACGGCGTGCTGTTCGCCGCCAACACCGGTGCTCCGCTGGACGCGGTCGGTGCCGAGTCCCTCTCCACCCTGCGCGCCTCCGCGAAGCGGGAGGACAGCGAGGGTGCGGTGGGGCGGTTCGGCGTCGGGTTCGCCGCCGTGCTGGCCGTGACCGACGAACCCGCGGTCGTGGGCCGGCACGGCGGGGTCCGCTGGTCGCTCGCCGAGGCCCGGGAGCTGGCCGAGGAGACCACCCACACCAGCCCCGGCCTGGGCGACGAGATCCGCCGGCGGGACGGCCATGTCCCGCTCCTCCGGCTCCCGTTCGCCGCCGAGGGCACCGCCCCCGACCCGTACGACACGGTCGTGATCCTGCCGCTGCGGGACACCGCCGCCGCCGATCTCGCCGAGCGCCTCCTCGACGCCGTGGACGACGCCCTGCTCCTCGCCCTCCCCGGTCTCGAGGAGGTCGTGGTCGAGAACGCCGACACCACCCGCACCCTGCGCCGCAGCACCGACGGCGAGCTCACCGTCGTGGCGGACTCGCGGGAGGGCACCACCCGCTGGCGTACCGTCTCCGCGCACGGCCCGCTCACCCCCGACCTGCTCGCCGGCCGGCCGGTCGAGGAGCGGCTGCGCCCGCACTGGTCGCTGACCTGGGCCGTGCCCACGGACGGCCAGGGCGCCCCCGACCGGCCGCGCACCGCGGCCGTCGTGCACGCCCCGACCCCCAGCGACGAACCGCTCGGCGTGCCCGCCCTGCTCATCGCCTCCTTCCCCCTCGACACCACCCGCCGGCACGCCGCCCCCGGCCCGCTCACCGACTTCCTGGTGCAGCGCGCGGCCGACGCGTACGCCGAACTCCTCGCCGACTGGCGGCCGGTGACGGAGGGGATCATCCACCTGGTGCCCGGCCCGCTCGGCAAGGGCGAGCTGGACGGCGCGCTGCGCCAGGCGATCCTGGAGCGGCTGCCGCGCACCGCGTTCCTGCCGCCCGCCGTGGTGAGCGACGACTCCGACCTCCCTGAGGCGCTGCGGCCGCGTGACGCCGAGATCGTGGAGGGGGCCGGAGCGGACACCGTCCGGGTGCTCGCCGAGGTGCTGCCGACGCTCCTGCCCGCCGGTCTCGAACGCCGCGTCGAGCTGCGCACCCTCTCCGTCGCCCGGCTGCCGCTCGCCGACGCCGTCGACCGCCTGGCCGGTCTGGAGAAGGAGCCGGACTGGTGGTGGCGGCTCTACGACAGCCTCGCCGGCGTCGACCCGGACCGGCTCTCCGGGCTGCCGGTGCCCCTCGCTGGGGGTACCTCCCAGGCTTTCGGCTCTGGGGGAGGCAGGACCACCATCGGTCCCCGGCAGGTCCTGCTCCCCACCCCGGACGCGGCCGCGATCGACCCCGAGATGCTGGCCCGGCTCGGCCTCAAGGTCGCCCACCAGGACGCCGCCCACCCGCTCCTGGAGAAACTGGGTGCCCTGCCCGCGAGCCCCCGCGCCGTCCTCACCACCCCGCAGGTGCGGGCCGCGGTCGCCGCCTCGATCGACGACGAGGGGGGCGCGCTCTGGGAGGAGGACGCCCCGGACGCCGAGGAGCTGGCGGACACCGTGCTCGCGCTGGTCCGGGACGCCGGCCTGGAGCCAGGCGACGAGCCCTGGCTGGGTGCGCTCGCCCTCCCCGACGAGGACGGCGAGCTGGCCCCGGCCGGTGAACTGGTCTTCCCCGGAAGCCCGTTCGCCCGGGTGATCAGAGAGGGTGAACTCGCTGCGGTGGACGCCGAGCTGGCCGAGAAGTGGGGCGAGGGCCCGCTGGCCGCCTGCGGGGTGCTGGCGAACTTCGCGCTCGTCCGCGCCACCGACGTCGTCCTGGACCCCGACGAACTGGAGCCCCGCGAGGGTGACTTCGCGGAACCCGACGACGCGGGTCTGCTCGACGCCGTCGACGTCTGGTGCGAGGACATCCTCGACCGCTTCCCGGACACGCCCGTCCCGCCGGTCGCCACCGAGCTGATCGCCGTCCGTGACCTCGATCTCGTCGACGAGGACCACTGGCCCGAGGCCCTCGCCCTGCTCGCCCACCCGCCGTTGCGCGACGCCCTCACCCAGCCGGTCCGCATCCTGCTGCCCGACGGCACGCACGAGGTCGTACGGCCGTACACCGCGTGGTGGCTGCGCGGGCACCCGGTGCTCGACGGCCGCCGCCCGGCCGGCCTGCTCGCGGCCGGTGGCGACCCGCTGCTGCGCGGGCTGTACGAGGAGGCCGACGCGACCGGCTTCGAGGACGAGCAGGTGCTGCGGGCGCTGGGCGTACGGACCTCGGTGGCCGCCCTCCTGGACGAGCCGGGCGGTGCCGCCGAACTCCTGGACCGCCTCGCCGACCCGGACCGCCCCGTCTCGGGCGCCCAACTGCACGCGCTGTACGGTGCGCTGGCCGACCTGGACCCGGAGCAGGTGACGCTTCCCGACGAGGTGCGGGCGGTCACCGACGGCCGGGTGGAGGTCGTGGACGCGGCGGACGCCGTGGTCGTCGACTCGCCCGACCTCCTGCCGTTCACGGCCGGTGTCCCGCTGCTGCCCGTACGCCCGTCCCGCGCCGCCGAGCTGGCCGAACTGTTCCAGGTGCGGCGGCTGAGCGAGTCGGTGACGGGGTCGGTCGACTCGGAGGGCGCCGAGCACGACGTCCCCGAGCCGGTGCACGTCCTGCTCGGCCCGCGCACCCCGCGGACCTACGTCGAGCACGAGGAACTGGTCGTCGACGGCGTCGAGATCGACTGGCGGCTCACCGGCGACGGCGTCCTGCACGCGGCGACGCTGGAGGGCGTGGCGGCCGGTCTGGCCTGGGCGGCGGGCCAGTGGCCGCGCCGCTTCGAGGTGGCGGCCCTCCTGGAGGACCCGTCCCGGACGGAGGAACTGGCGCGGGACCGCTGGTTCGACTGATCTTCACGGACCGAACACAACTTTCCGATCCTGTACAACTGTTCGCCCACCTCCGGAGTCTGATCAGCGAGTCAGCAAGACTCGTTGATCAACTCAACGTGGGGACCTCATGCGTATACGCGTCACCGTGGCCGCCGTCTCCGGCGCCCTGGCCCTCTCCGCCCTCGCCGTGCCGGCCGCGCAGGCCACCGGCGGTTCCTCGTACAGCCCCTCCGGCCTGGCGAAGCTCGCCCAGCAGCACCAGGGCACCGTCGGCCGGTCGGCGTACACCGCGTCGACCGCGGACGACGCCGGCGACCCCTACCCGCTGAACCTGACCTTCTCCGCCGTGACGGTCAACAAGGGCAAGCCGCTCGTCGCGGGCACCACCACCCACGGCACGTTCCCGGTCACCTACACGGTGACGCACGGCGCGGACGTCGACATCCACGCCGACGACTTCCTGATGGACGTCGAGCTCTACCGCGGCAACCCCCTCGACCCGACGAACGAGCTCTTCGGCGTCGACTGGCCGACCTGCACGGACACCTCGGCCACCACCGCCAACTGCAAGGGCACCATCGACGTCTACGCGGACGAGGAGCTCTCCAACGCCGACGCCACCACCTGGAAGGCGCTCGGCTTCGCGATCGCCCTCAACGGCCAGGACCCGACCGGCGACGACTGGAGCAAGATCGGCTACGCCGAGCAGGACAACCTGGCCACCACCAGGCTCCAGCGCCTGTCGAAGCTGACGGTGAACGCCGCCCCGGAGCCGGTGAAGAAGGGCAAGACCGTCACGGTCACCGGCAAGCTGTCCCGGGCCAACTGGGACGACGGCGAGTACCACGGCTACACCGGCCAGTCGGTGAAGCTGCAGTTCCGCAAGAAGGGCTCCAGCACCTACACCACGCTGAAGACCGTCAAGACGTCCTCGACCGGCACCCTGAAGACCACGACCAAGGCGACGGTGGACGGCTACTACCGCTACTCCTTCGCCGGCACCGCCAGCACCCCGGCGGTCAGCGCGACGGGCGACTACGTCGACGTGAGGTAGCAACACCGCGAGTGACCCCAAGGAGACGTAATCCGGCCGTAAAAGAACGGGAAATCGGCCGGATCACGTCTCACTCGTACAACCTTGCGCACCCCTCGTGGATCTGATCACCCGAGTCAACAGACTCCCTAGATCACTTGGGCCTCGCGCCCACCTGTTCCCACTGGGGAATTCATGCGCATTCGTGCCACCGTGGCCGCCGTCTCCGGCGCCCTGGCCCTCTCCGCGTTCATCGCCCCGGCCGCGCACGCCGCCGGCAGCGCGCCGAACGTCACCTTCTCCAACGTGAAGGTCAACAAGGGCAGCAGCATGGTCGTCGGCACGGCCAAGGCGTCTTTCGCGGTCACGTACACCGTGACGCACCCGTCGAGCCTGAAGGCGAGCGACTTCGTCACCGGGCCCGCCATCTACCGCGGCACCTCGGTGACGAAGCCGAGCGACCTCTTCGTCTCCGACGACCCGGGCACCTGCACCGCCGCCTCCACCACCGTCCTCAACTGCAAGGCCACCCTGGTCTTCACGGTCAACGGGGACTCGGACCTGACCAACTCCGAGGCGGGCTCCTGGAACGTCGCCGCGATCGCCGTCGGCCAAAGCGGCTCGAAGTGGGTCGGCGGCCTCGGCACCACCAAGATCCTGCGCGCCACCAAGCTGACGGTCAACGCCACCCCCGAGCCGGTCAAGAAGGGCAAGACCGTCACGGTCACCGGCTCCCTGACCCGCGCCAACTGGGACACCCACAAGTACGGCGCCTTCGGCAGCCAGTCGGTCAAGCTCCAGTTCCGCAAGAAGAGCTCCACCACCTACACCACCCTGAAGACCATCAAGACGTCCTCCACGGGCGCCCTGAAGACCACGACCACGGCGACGGTCGACGGCTACTACCGCTACTCCTTCGCCGGCACCTCGACCACCCCGGCGGTCAGCGCCACGGGCGACTACGTCGACGTGCAGTAGAAGGCCCCGTAAGGGAAAGCGCCCCGTAAGGGGCGCTGGGGGTACCCCGGCCGAAGGCTGGGGGAGGAACTGCGCGACCAGCCCCCACCGGCCCGCGCGGTTCCCCACAACCGGCATCACACGGGGTACTTCCGCTCCACCCACTTCCAGAGAAACTCCAGCACCGCCGACGCCACCACGGCGATGCCGACGGCCGTCCACGGCATCGCCACCCCCACCAGCCTCAACGCGAAGAAACCCTGCAGCGCCGGCACGGCGAGCACGAACACGAAGGCCACGCCCATCGCGGCCACCAGGGCGATCCGCCACCACGTGTACGGGCGGGCGATGATCGCCAGCACCCACAGCGAGATCAGGAACAGCGTCAGGGTCGCGGCACTGGTCTCGGCGTCCAGGGACCCGGTTCCCGTGTAGTGGTGCCGGGCGATCAGATACGTCACGAAGGTCGCGACGCCCGCCACCACGCCCCCCGGGATCGAGTAGCGCATCACCCGGCGCACGAAGTGCGGCCGGGCCCGCTCCTTGTTCGGTGCCAGGGCGAGGAAGAAGGCCGGGATGCCGATGGTCAGCGTGGAGAGCAGGGTCAGGTGCCGCGGCAGGAACGGGTACTCGACCCGCCAGCAGACCACCAGCACCGCGAGCAGCACCGAGTACACCGTCTTGACCAGGAACAGCGTGGCGACCCGGGTGATGTTGCCGATCACCCGCCGCCCCTCGGCCACCACCGAGGGCAGCGTGGCGAAGCTGTTGTTGAGCAGGACGATCTGGGCGACCGCCCGGGTCGCCTCCGACCCCGAGCCCATCGAGACCCCGATGTCGGCGTCCTTCAGGGCGAGCACGTCGTTCACGCCGTCGCCGGTCATCGCGACCGTGTGGCCGCGCGACTGCAGCGCCCCCACCATGTCCCGCTTCTGCTGTGGGGTGACCCGCCCGAAGACGGTGCCCGCTTCGAGCGCCTCGGCCATCCCGTCCCGCTCCGCCGGCAGCCGGCGCGCGTCCACGGTCGTGCCGCTGAGGCCGAGTTTGGCCGCCACGGCGCCCACCGACACCGCGTTGTCACCGGAGATGACCTTGGCGCGGACGTCCTGGTCGGCGAAGTAGCGGAGGGTGTCGGCGGCGTCCGGGCGGAGCCGCTGCTCCAGGACCACCAGCGCGGTGGCGCCGGCCCCCTGCGCCACCTTCGGGTCGTCGAGGTCCCGGCCGGCGCGGGCGAGCAGCAGGACCCGCAGTCCCTGCTCGTTGAGGCGCACGGTTTCGGCCAGGGCCGGGTCGTCGGCGCCGAGGAGCACGTCCGGCGCCCCCAGCAGCCAGGTGCTCAGCTCCCCGTCACCCTCGCTGAAGGTCGCCCCGCTGTACTTGCGGGCGGAGGAGAAGGGCAGCGACTCCACGCACCGCCAGTCCTCGCTGTCGGGGTAGGCGTCGATGATCGCCTGGAGGGAGGCGTTGGGACGCGGGTCGGACTCGCCGAGCGAGCCCAGGACCTTGCGCACGTACGTCTCGTCGACGCCGTCCAGCGCCCGCAGCTCGGTGACGTCCATGCCGCCCTCGGTGAGGGTGCCGGTCTTGTCGAGGCAGACGGTGTCGATGCGGGCCAGGCCCTCGATCGCGGGGAGCTCCTGCACCAGGCACTGCTGGCGGCCCAGCCGGATCACACCGATCGCGAAGGCGACGGAGGTGAGCAGCACCAGGCCCTCGGGGACCATCGGGACGATGCCGCCGACGGTACGGGCGACGGCGTCCTTGAGCCCGTTGTTCTTGACCACGAGCTGGGTGGCGACCAGGCCGATCGCGGCCGGGACCATCATCCAGGTCACGTACTTGAGGATGGTCGAGATACCGGTGCGCAGCTCCGAGTGGACCAGCGTGAACCTGGACGCCTCCTCGGCGAGCTGGGCGGCGTACGCCTCCCGGCCGACCTTCGTCGCCGCGAACGCGCCGCCGCCGGCCACCACGAAGGAGCCCGACATCACGTGGTCGCCGGGGCGTTTGACGACCGGGTCGGCCTCACCGGTGAGCAGCGACTCGTCGATCTCCAGGCCGTCGGCCTCGGCGCACGCCCCGTCCACGACGATCT
The DNA here is from genome assembly GCF_040702065.1 of Streptomyces sp. NPDC086777. NCBI lineage: Bacteria > Bacillati > Actinomycetota > Actinomycetes > Kitasatosporales > Streptomycetaceae > Streptomyces > Streptomyces sp. NPDC086777. Next base: position 194,270 of record NZ_JBFBJI010000007.1, read on the forward strand.
TGTCGCCGGGGCCGATCTCTATGAGATCACCGAGCACGATCTCACTCGTGCCCACCTCCACGGCGACCCCGTCCCGGCGCACGGTCGGCCGCGACTCGCCGATCACCGCGAGCGAGTCCAGGGTCTTCTTCGCCCGCCACTCCTGCACGATGCCGATGCCCGTGTTGGCGAGGATCACATAGCCGAACAGGCTGTCCTGGATCGGCGCCACGACCAGCATGACCAGCCACAGCACGCCGATGATCGCGTTGAACCGGGTGAAGACGTTCGCGCGCACGATCTCGCCGAACGAGCGGCTGCTGCGGACCGGTACGTCGTTCACCTGGCCGCGCGCGATCCGCTCCGCGACCTCGGCGCTGGTCAGTCCGGCCGCCCTGACCGGCGGCAGCGGTACGGGGTGCACGGGGTCGAGCTCGGCGCCCGCGTCGATGTGCTGCATGCATTCGACGGTACGTGCGGATTTGCGCGTTCACCTGCCGAGTGCCCGGAAGATCCGACCAGGGGAGGACCGATCTCGTGCGCAGGTTGTAGACGCCGACACTTCTTGCGCGCACGCCAAGTCGGCCGCGGTCAGCGCCCCGTAAGGGGCGCGCGGAACTGCGCGACCAGCCACGCGCGACCAGTCACGACGGCGGCGCGGTCGGCAGTCGGCAGATCGCGGCACTTCCGGCGGAGCGCCCGGCCCGTCCGTCCTGCCTCGCGGGGACGCCTACTCGGCCGTCGCCCGGTGCGCCTTGATCGCGGCGTCCCGGCGCTTCACGTAGTACACGCCGATCAGGCCGAGGCCGCCGCCGGCCAGGCAGGTCCAGATCCACCAGGTGCGGCCGTGGTCGGAGTACCAGCCGTAGAAGGGGAGCTGGGCCAGGAAGAGGACGAACCAGATGATCGTGCCGCCGATGATCGTCGGGACGACAGGCCCTTCAAGGGGCTCCGGTGCCTCGTGCTGGGGGGTCCACTTCGCCATGGCGCTTAGCTTACGCACCCGCATGGTCTACGCGCGGAGATAGCGATCTGGACGTCATATGTTCATACTGAAACCGTTTGTGTTTGACCACTTCTGATCGTAGGAACCTCCAATGTCGACCCCGGCTTCCACTCAGGCCCCCGCCCCCGAACAGCCGGGTGCGACCCCCGCGTACGGCGCGCTGGATCGTTACTTCAAGATCTCCGAGCGGGGCAGCACCCTGGCCCGCGAGGTGCGCGGTGGCTTCGCCACGTTCTTCGCGATGGCGTACATCATCGTGCTGAACCCGATCATCCTCGGCAGCGCGAAGGACATGTACGGCCACCAGCTCGACCACGGTCAGCTGGTCACCGCCACCGTCATCACCGCGGCCTTCACGACGCTGCTGATGGGCGTCATCGGCAACGTCCCGATCGCCCTCGCCGCCGGCCTCGGCGTGAACTCCGTCGTCGCCCTCCAGCTGGCGCCCCGGATGTCCTGGCCGGACGCCATGGGCATGGTGGTGCTCGCCGGCATCGTCGTGATGCTGCTGGTCGCCAGCGGTCTGCGGGAGCGCGTGATGAACGCCGTCCCCTACAGCCTGCGCAAGGCGATCTCGATCGGTATCGGCCTGTTCATCATGCTGATCGGCCTGGTGGACTCCGGTTTCGTCACCCGTATCCCGGACGTCGCCCAGACCACCGTCCCGCTCCAGCTCGGCGCCGACGGTCACCTCAACGGCTGGCCGGTGCTCGTCTTCGTGCTCGGCGTGCTGCTCACCCTCGCGCTGATCGTCCGCAAGGTCTCCGGCGCGATCCTGATCTCGATCGTCGCGATGACCGTGCTGGCGCTGGTCATCAACGCCGTGGCGCACGTCACCACCTGGGGCCTGACCGTTCCGAAGTGGCCCGGCAGCCCGGCCGCCACCCCGGACTTCGGCCTGCTCGGCAAGGTCAGCCTGTTCGGCGGCTTCGGCAAGGTCGGCGTGCTGACCGGCATCCTCTTCGTCTTCACGGTCCTGCTGTCCTGCTTCTTCGACGCCATGGGCACGATCATGGGCGTCAGCGACGAGGCCAGGCTGACCGACGCCCAGGGCTACATGCCGGGCATCAACAAGGTCCTGTTCATCGACGGGGTCGCGGTCGCGGTCGGTGGTGCCAGCTCCTCCTCGGCCACCACCTGCTTCGTCGAGTCGACGGCGGGCGTCGGCGAGGGCGCCCGCACCGGCTTCGCCAACGTCGTCACCGGCGGCCTGTTCACCGTGGCCCTGTTCCTCACCCCCGTCGCCACGATGGTCCCGTCCCAGGCGGCCACCCCGGCGCTGTTCGCGGTCGGCTTCCTGATCCTGGCCGGGTCGATCAAGGAGATCGACTGGGCCGACCACACGCTCGCGATCCCGGCCTTCGTGACCATGGTGATGATGCCGTTCACCTACTCGATCACGAACGGCATCGGCATGGGCTTCATCACCTTCGTGGTGCTGCGCCTGGCCGCCGGCCGGGCCAGGGAGATCCCGGTCGCGATGTACGTGGTCTCGGCGGTGTTCGCCTTCTACTACCTGATGCCGGCCCTCGGCCTCACCTGACCGGCCGGGGTCAGGTGACCTTCACCTGGTCGCCGTAGAACCTCTCCGTCTCCTCGACGGCGGCCGAGAACCGTTCGTCGAAGTCGTCCCGAATGAGCGTCCGGACCACGTAGTCCTGGACGCTCATTCCTCTTTTTTCCGCATGACGCCGGAGCCGGTCGAGCAGCTCCTTGTCTATCCGCAGGCTGAGCACACTGGTCCCCATGGGTACGAGGGCGCCACATCCGCGCGCCCGATGCGTCACTTTCCGGACTTGACTCACCCGTAAGGGTGACGAAGAGGTTCAGTGGCCGAGGTCACGGGCATATCGGCGTGTCCGAGTGGTCTTTAGAGAGAGTAATGAGTTACTCTAAAGAACATGCCGGACCTTACCCATGGCGACGACGCGGCCGCCGTGAACTCCCTCCGCTCCGCCGTGATGCGACTCTCGCGACGGCTCAAGCACCAGAGGGTCGACGAGTCACTGAGCCCCACCGAGATGTCGGTGCTGGGCACCCTCTCCAACTGCGGCCAGGCCACCCCCGGTGAGCTGGCCCGCAAGGAGCACGTACAGCCGCCCTCGATGACCCGCATCGTCGCGCTGCTGGAAGCCAAGGGACTGGTCCGGCTGGAGCCGCACCCCGAGGACCGGCGCCAGAAGGTCGTCACCAGGACCGAGCAGGCCGAGGCGATGCTCGAGGAGAGCCGTCGCAAGCGCAACGCGTTCCTGGCCGGCCTGGTCGACGGCCTCGACGAGGACGAGTGGGCGAAACTCCGCGCCGCCGCCCCCGTGCTGGAGAAGCTCGCCCACCTGTAACAGCCGATAGAAGGAGGAGGCGAATCCGTTTGAGTACGGGATCCGGAACACCTTCCGCCCCCGCACCGACCGCCCCTACTACCCCCACAGCCCGGAAGTCCTCGATGTTCAGCTCGCTGAAGGTCAGGAACTACCGGCTGTTCTTCGCCGGCCAGGTCGTCTCGAACATAGGCACCTGGATGCAGCGCATCGCGCAGGACTGGCTGGTCCTCAGCCTCACCGGCTCCGCGACCGCCGTCGGCGTCACCACCGCCCTGCAGTTCCTGCCGATGCTCCTCTTCGGCCTCTACGGCGGGGTCCTGGTCGACCGCCTCAACAAGCGGCGCGCCCTCCTCGTCACGCAGACCTCGATGGCCCTCACCGGCATCGCGCTGGCCCTGCTGACCCTCTCCGGCCACGTCCAGGTCTGGCACGTGTACCTCGCCGCCTTCGCCGTCGGCCTCGCCACGGTCGTCGACAACCCGGCCCGCCAGTCCTTCGTCTCCGAGATGGTCGGCCCGGCCCAGCTGCAGAACGCGGTCAGTCTGAACTCCGCGAACTTCCAGTCCGCCCGCCTCGTCGGCCCGGCCGTCGCCGGCCTCATGATCACCGGCGTGGGCACCGGCTGGGCGTTCCTCTTCAACGGGCTGTCGTTCGTCGCCCCGCTCGTCGGCCTGCTGCTCATGCGGGCGCGCGACCTGCACGTCGTGCGGCGCACCCCGAAGGGGAAGGGCCAGCTCAGGGAGGGCCTGCGCTATGTCGCCGGGCGCCCGGACCTGACCTGGACCATCATCCTGATCGGGTTCATCGGCACCTTCGGCTTCAACTTCCCCGTCTACCTCTCCGCCTTCGCGGACGACGTCTTCCACGCCGGTGCCGGCTCCTACAGCCTCTTCAACACCCTGATGGCGGTCGGCTCGCTGGCCGGTGCCCTGCTCGCGGCCAGACGCGGCACGGCGAAGATGCGGGTGATGCTCGCGGCGGCGGTGGCCTTCGGCGGCCTGGAGCTGGTGGCCGCGACCGCCCCCTCCCTCTGGTTGTTCTCGCTGCTCATGGTCCCGATCGGCATGTTCGGCATGACGGTCAACGTCACCGCCAACACCACCGTCCAGATGGGCACCGACCCTGCCATGCGGGGCCGGGTGATGGCCCTCTACATGATGGTGTTCATGGGCGGCTCGCCCATCGGCGCGCCCATCGCCGGCTGGATCACGGACGCCTACGGCGTCCGGGCGGGCCTGGCCGTCGGCGGCGCGATCGCCGCGGCCGCGGCGATCGGCATCGGCCTCGTGCTGGCCCGGGTCGGCAACCTCCGCCTGTCGGTCGGCTGGCACGGCGGCCACCCGCGGGTCCGCTTCGTCCCGAGAGAGCAGCAGGAAGAACTCGCACCGGCGGCCTGAGCCACCTCCAGCCGCGACTGCCGGCCCGGAGGCGGACTCACAGCCTCCGGGCCAGTACCTGTCCCGGCCAGTCGCGCGTCGCCGTGTAGGTGTCGGTACGGGTGAAGCCGTTGCTCTCGTAGTAGCGGACGAGTTTCCCGTCGGCGCCCGCGTAGCAGTCCACCCGCAGCAGCGCGACCCCGGCCCGCCGGGTCTCCTCGGCCGCGTGCGCCAGCAGGGCGCTGCCGATGCCGTGGCCCTTGAAGCGGCGGTCGGAGGCGAGCCAGTGGATGTACCGCTCGGGCTCACCGGGCGACGGCAGATGGGCCAGGTAGGCGCCGGGCGCGTCGGTGAGGGTGAGGGTGGCCGCCGGCACCCCGTCCGCCTCGGCGAGGTAGGTCACCCCCTCGGCCATGTACCGGGCGACCGACTCCACGGTCTTCTCGTTCGCCGACAGCGGTGTCGTCCCCCACTGCTCGGTCCGCCCCAGCCCCACCAGCCACTCCACGCAGCTGTCGAGCATGCCGAGGATCGCGGGTATGTCGTCGGGTCCGGCTTCTCTGATAGTGATCCGCATCGCCCCATGATGGCAGGGTGGTCGGCATGAGACTCTTCGCCGCCGTGCTGCCCCCGGACGACGTGGCCGCCGAACTCGCCGGGTGCGTGGCCGAGTTGAAGAAGCTGCCCGGTGCGGGGGCGCTGCGCTGGACCGGCCGCCCCGGCTGGCACTACACCCTCGCGTTCTACGGCGAGGTCGACGACGACGTCGTACCCGACCTCTCGGACCGCCTCGCCCGCGCCGCCCACCGCACCCGACCCTTCGCGCTGGCCGTCGCGGGCGGCGGGCAGTTCGGACACGGCAGGGCGCTGTGGGCGGGGGCCGACGGCGACCTGGACACCCTCCGCCTGCTGGCCGACCGCGCGGAGGCGGCGGCCCGGAAGGCGGGCCTGCCGATGGGGGAGCACCGCCGCTACAAGGCTCACCTGACGGTGGCCCGCAGCCGGGACGCGGCCCAGGTACGGCCGTACGTGGACCTGCTCGCCGGGTTCGCGAGCCGGAGCTGGACGGTCGGGGAGCTGGTGCTGGTGCGGAGCAGCCTGCCGACGTCGGGGGTGCCGGGGGAGCAGCCGCGGTACGAGGCGGTCGGCCGCTGGCAGCTGGGGGCGGCCGGTTAGGCTCGGTGCCGTGGACCCGAAGACCCGGAACCGGATCATGGCCGGTGCGCTCGTGTTGTTGTTCGTGGTGGTTGCCGTGGCCTCCGCCATGAGGTGAGGGCCGGCCGGCTGGGGAACTGCGGCCGCCGTTGTCGGCCGCGGGCCCGGCGGTGGCTGGTCGCGCAGTTCCTCCCCCACCCTTCGGCCGGGGCTGCCCCGAGCCCCTACGGGGCTGCCCCCAGCTTTCCTACGGGGCGCTTACCAGGCGAAGGCCTCCGGGGACGGGCCCGGGCCCGGGAAGATCTCGTCCAGTCCGGCCAGCAGCTCCTCGCCCAGTTCGAGCTCCACGGCCCGCAGCGCCGACTCCAGCTGCTCCGCGGTCCGGGGACCGACGATCGGGCCGGTGACGCCGGGGCGGGTGAGCAGCCAGGCCAGGGCGGCCTCGCCCGGCTCCACGCCGTGCTTGTCCAGCAGGTCCTCGTAGGCCTGGATCTGGGCGCGGATGGTGGTGTTGGCGAGGGAGTCGGCGGCCCGGCCACCGGCCCGGCGCCCGCCCTCGGCCTCCTTCTTGATCACACCGCCGAGCAGCCCGCCGTGCAGCGGCGACCAGGGGATGACCCCGAGGCCGTACTCCTGCGCGGCCGGGATGACCTCCATCTCGGCGCGGCGCTCGGCGAGGTTGTAGAGGCACTGCTCGCTGACCAGGCCGATGGTCCCGCCGCGCCGGGCGGCGATCTCGTTGGCCTGGGCGATCTTGTAGCCGGGGAAGTTCGAGGAGCCGACGTAGAGGATCTTCCCCTGTGTGACGAGGGTGTCGATCGCCTGCCAGATCTCCTCGAAGGGGGTCCGCCGGTCGACGTGGTGGAACTGGTAGACGTCGATGTAGTCGGTCTGCAGCCGCTTGAGGCTGGCGTCGACCGCGCGCCGGATGTTCAGCGCGGAGAGCTTGTCGTGGTTGGGCCAGGCGTCCCCGTCGGCGGCCATGTTGCCGTACACCTTGGTGGCGAGCACGACCTTGTCGCGGTGGACGGGGCTCTTGGCGAACCAGTTGCCGATGATCTCCTCGGTCCGCCCCTTGTTCTCACCCCACCCGTACACGTTGGCGGTGTCGAAGAAGTTGATGCCGGCGTCGAGGGCCGCGTCCATGATCGCGTGGCTGTCGGCCTCGTCGGTCTGGGGGCCGAAGTTCATGGTGCCGAGGACGAGTCGGCTGACCTTGAGTCCGGTACGTCCGAGCTGCGTGTACTTCATGGTCACCCAGCCAACGGCGTGGAGTGCGCTCTAGGCAAGGGCTTCGGGGCGGTCGGCCGGGGGGAACTAGTCGGTCGGGAACTAGTCGGTCGGGAACTAGTCGGTCGGGAACTCGTCGGTCCTGAGGACGAGGCCGACCACCGTGCCGGTCAGGTCGACGTCGGTGCCGAAGGCGACCCTCGTCTCGGTCGCGTAGTCCTCGCCCTTGGGGTGGGTGAAGACGTGGCAGCGGCGCTGGTAGGGGTCGGCGATCAGGTAGACGGGGACCTCGGCCACGGCGTACGCGGTCTTCTTGAGGCCGTAGTCGTTGGCCGCGGTGCCCTTGGAGATGACCTCGGCGACGAACTCGACGTCCTGATGCCGCCAGAGCCCGCTGTCCGTCCTGGCGGCGTCCTCGGTCATCACCGTCACGTCCGACGCGAACCCGTTGAGGTGTCCCGGGTAGTCGATCCGGACGTCGGACTTGACCCGCTTCCGGGGATACTTGGTCCGCAACTGCTCGACGACGTCCAGGATGATCTCCCAGTGGGTGTCCCGCTGTGGCGACATGAAGACGGTCCCCTCGACGATCTCGACCTTGTATCCCTCGGGGGCGGGCATCTTCTCGATCTGCTCGAACAGCTCGTCGAGCGTGATCTCGTCGTCGCTCTTGGCCATCGCGATCCTGTCTTCGAGGACGGTCATCCTGGCGCTCCTCCCCGGCTGCTCCCCGCACGAGTGCAGCCGCGCGGTTCAACGATACGCAGGGTGACCGGGAAGCGGCCGAAATCGGTCAACTGCTTCCGGCCGCGTACTCCCCGCCCAGGTCCCAGGCCTGCCACAACGCCTCCGCGAACGCCCCCGCGATCCGGTGCTCGCCGTTCGCGTTGGGGTGCGTGCCGTCGTAGGTGTCCGTGTCGATGTCGTACGGCTCCGGCGGTGCGGCCATGAGGACCGGGGAGCGGGGCTCGTCGAGGTCCGCTGCCGTCTTCGCCAGGAGTTCGTTGAAGAGGGCCACCTGTTCCGCGAACGGCTCGTCCGTCGTGGCGCGGATGTTCGGGATCACCGGCAGCAGCACCATGTGGATGCGCGCGTTGGCCTCCCGCGCCGCCGCGACGAAGGTGCGCGCGTTCGCCGCCGTCTGCTCCGCGTTCGTGTAGAAGCCCAGGTCGATCAGGCCGAGGGAGACGAGGAGGACGTCGGCGCGGCAGGAGCGCACCGACTCCCCGACCAGCGGCGCCATGTGCAGCCAGCCCTCGCCCCAGCCGGCCAGGTGGGCGCGGGGGAAGCCGGGGTCGGCGTAGGCGTACGAGGTGGGTGCCTCGGCCTGCTTGTCGTACAGCGTCTCGCGGGGGCCGACCAGCGTGAACGGGCCGCCGTAGGTCGCGCACAGGTGCTGCCACATGCGGTACCGCCATGTGTGCTCGCCCGCGCTGCCGATCGTCATCGAGTCCCCGACGGGCATGAACCTGAGCATCCGCTCATGATGGACGATCAGCGGGAGCGGCGGGGTGTGAGGACCGACACGTCCGCCGCGTCCGGACACAGCGCGGGATGGCAGGCTTGGGCCCATGCGTCCACGATCGCTCGCCCTCCTCGCCGGTGTCCTGCTCACGGGTGCCCTCGCCGCCGCACCCGCCTCCGCCGCCGACGGCTCCGGTGGCGGCACCGGTGACAAGGGATTCACGATCAAGGACCCGCGGATCGCCGAGTCCAGTGGTCTGGCCGCCTCCCACCTGCACCCCGGCATCTACTGGACGCACAACGACAGCGGCGACGGCCCGTACATCTACGCCGTCGACAGCGCCACCGGGAAGACCGTCGCCAGGATCACGCTCAGCGGCGTCGGCACGCCCCGGGACGTCGAGGCCATCTCCATCGGCCCCGACGACCAGATCTACGTCGGCGACATCGGCGACAACCTCGACGGCAGCTGGCCCTACGTCTGGATCTACCGGCTGCCCGAGCCGAAGAAGCTGGTCGACCAGACCGTCCGGGCCACGCAGTACGTCGTCAAGTACTCCAACGGCGCCCGGAACGCCGAGTCGCTGGTCGTCCACCCCAGGACCGGGCGGGTGTACATCATCGACAAGAAGGAGGACGGCGGGCACCTGTACGAGGGCCCGGCGACCCTCTCCCCGACGGGCACGAACATCTTCCGGCCCGTCGCCTCCGTCGACCTCTGGGCCACCGACGCCGCCTTCTCGCCCGACGGCACGCAGCTCGCCGTACGCGGCTACTTCGGCGGCATCTACTACGACTGGAACGGCGGGAAGATCAAGCGCGAGGGACGGCTCGACGTGCCGCTCCAGAAGCAGGGCGAGTCGATCACCTACTCCGCCGACGGCACCAGGCTGCTGTACGGCAGCGAGGGCGCCGACAGCCCGGTGCAGGCGGAGGACGTGCCGGGTGGGTCGGGCAAGACGTCGTCGCCGTCGGCCGGCAGCGGTTCGGCCGCCGGGGGTGACGGCGGGAGCTCGCCGGGCGCCGGGGCCAAGGTCGGTGCCGTCGCCGTCGGGGTCGCCGTGCTCGCCCTCTTCGGACTGCGCCGGCTGCGGCGCCCGTCCGCCCGCCGGCACTGACCGGGCGCACCCCGGACGCCCGCCGGGCGTCACTCGTCCGGCCCACCGGCCGGGCGGCGTCGCACCGGGCCGGGCAGGCTGGAACCGTCCGCGGGACGGGTCGGCAACCAGGCGGCACCGGGTCCCGCCGCACGGAACGGGAGCACCCATGCGCCGTAACGCCCCGCGCCCGGCCGCACGCGTCTGCCTGCTCACGGCAGCCCTGGCCCTGACCGTCCCCGCCACCGCGGGCCCCGCCACCGCGGGCGCCGGGCCGGCCCCGACGGCCCGGGCCGCTGCCGCCGCCGTCCCGCAGGTCCGCACGGTGAGCCTGCCGGTCAAGGGCACCTTCAAGGGGCCGAGCGGGAACATCGCCGTCACGGGCACCCTCGACGTCTCCGTCGTCACCGTCCCGGACGCCGCCGGCGGCGGCACCGCGCAGATCATCAGCAGCCTGGACGACACCTCCGGCACCGGCGCCCCCGGCGGCGGGACGTACGACCTCGTCGGCGCGGACCGGGGCAGCCTGCCCTTCTCGGCGGCGGCGACCACGACGCTCAAGATCAAGCCCCGCTTGCTGCTGATCTCCCCCGTCGTGCCGCCGAACCCGGTCGTCCCGCCCAACCCGATCCGGCCGGTCACGGTCTCGGTCGTCCTCGGCAGCACCGGCACGATCGGCGCCGTCACCGCCACGGTCGGGGACCCCGGCGCCTGACACGCCGCGCGGGCAGCCGGGGCGCCGTACGTCTTGACGTAGTGACGGTGTGTCAGTTTCCTGGGAGGTGCGCGGTGAATGGGAGCGCTCCCATCAGTTCCGGGGCCGCGCCTCACTCATGAGACTCCGAGAGGAACAGACACATGTTCCGCTTACGCAGCCTGCGAAGAGCACTGTGCGCGGCCGCCGCGCTCCTGCTGCCCCTGTCCGCCGGCCTCGCCGGCGCGACGGGCGCCGCGCACGCGGCGGACGCTCCCGGCGCCGGCTACTGGCACACCAGCGGCCGGCAGATCCTGGACGCGGCCGGGCGGCCGGTCCGGATCGCCGGGATCAACTGGTTCGGCTTCGAGACGGCCAACTACGTGGTGCACGGCCTCTGGTCGCGCGACTACAGGAGCATGATCGACCAGATGAGATCGCTGGGCTACAACACCGTCCGGCTGCCCTACAGCGACGACCTCTTCAAGACCACCACCGTGCCCAACGGCATCGACTTCAGCAACGGCAAGAACGCCGACCTGCAAGGGCTGAACTCGCTCCAGGTGATGGACCGGATCGTGGCCTACGCCGGGCAGGACGGACTCAAGGTCATCCTGGACCGGCACCGGCCGGACAGCGGTGGCCAGTCGGCGCTCTGGTACACCTCGTCCGTCCCCGAGTCGACCTGGATCGCCGACCTGAAGGCGCTCGCGGCGCGGTACGCGGCGAACCCGGCCGTCATCGGCATCGACCTCCACAACGAGCCCCACGATCCCGCCTGCTGGGGCTGCGGGGACGTCTCCGTGGACTGGCGGCTGGCCGCCCAGCGCGCCGGGAACGCCGTCCTGTCCGTCAACCCGGACCTGCTGGTCTTCGTCGAGGGCGTGCAGACCTACGACGGCGTCTCGGGCTGGTGGGGCGGCAACCTGATGGGCGTCGGCCGGTACCCGGTGCAGCTGTCCGTGCCGAACCGCGTGGTGTACTCGGCCCACGACTACGCCACCAGCGTGGCCCAGCAGAGCTGGTTCAGCGATCCGGCGTTCCCCGCCAACATGCCGGGGGTGTGGGACTCGTACTGGGGCTACATCTTCAAGCAGGACATCGCCCCGGTGTGGGTGGGCGAGTTCGGGACGACGCTCGCCTCGGCCGTGGACCAGAAGTGGCTGGCCGCGCTGGTGGACTACCTCCGGCCGACCTCGGCGTACGGCGCGGACTCCTTCCAGTGGACCTTCTGGTCGTGGAACCCCAACTCCGGTGACACGGGCGGGATCCTGAAGGACGACTGGGTGACCGTGGACACGGTGAAGGACGGGTATCTGGCGAGCGTCAAGGCACCGCTGTTCCCGGGCACCGGGGGCGGCGGAGGCGGCGGGGGCACGACGGCCTCCTGCGCGGCCTCCTACGCCGTCAGCAGCGACTGGGGGAGCGGCTTCAACGCCGCCGTCACGGTCACCAACACCGGTACGACCGCGATCGGTTCATGGCGCGTGAGCTGGACGTGGAGCGGGTCGCAGCAGGTGACGAACATGTGGAACGCGTCGTACACCCAGAGCGGCGGGACCGTCACCGCCGTGAACGCCGCGCACAACGGGTCGGTCCCGGCCGGCGGCTCGGTGAGCTTCGGGTTCGGCGGCGCGCCCGGCGGCGGTGCCGTGCCGGGCGTGACCTGTACGGCGGCCTGAGGCGGGCGGCGGCGCCTCCCGCGCCGCACGGGAGGCGCCGCGCCGTCACCTGCATGGTCGACCGTGGCGCCGGAAATGCGCGGATGCGCGGATATGTGGCGTCAGGCTGTCCCTGATCGCACCGCGACCGCCGAAGGAGCCCTGACATGTCCCAAGTGCCCGCCGACCTGCGCTACACCGACGAACACGAGTGGATCCGCACCGAGGCCGACGGCAACCTGACCGTCGGTATCACCGACCACGCCCAGAACACGCTGGGTGACATCGTCTTCTTCGAGCTGCCCAAGGTCGGCAGCAAGGTCCAGGCGGGTGATGCCATCGGCGTGGTCGAGTCGGTCAAGGCCGCGTCCGACATCTTCAGCCCGTTGGACGGCGAGATCGTCGCGGTCAACGAGGAGGCCGTCGAGACCCCCGAGGACGTCAACTCCGGTCCCTACGACACGTGGCTCTTCAGGATCAAGGCCATGGGCGGGACGTCCTCCAACGGACTGCTCGACGCAGAGGCGTACCGCAAGCTCATCGGGGAGTGACGGCGTGAGGGGCGCCCGCGGTGATCCGCCGGGCGCCCCTCGGTGCGCCCGGCGCTCAGCCCTTCACGGGTCTGATCGCGTGCCTGCGCCGTGGTTTGGGGGCGTCCAGCAGGCTGACGCCGTTGTAGACGCGGCTTCGGATGGCGAGCGCCGGAGTGACGGCGAACGTGACGAAGACCGAGACGATGCTGATCGGGAACAGGGCCGGCAGCGACTGGCCTTCGGGCAGGGTCCTGCCGCCCTCGTGGACGGCGTAGACCAGGGCCGAGAAGAAGGCGATCGCGCAGAGGGCGGCCAGGACGCCGAAGACGACCCTGGCCCTCCGGGCGTGGGCCTCGGTGCGGACCTCGGCCAGCAGGGACGCGTCACAGACGGGGCAGGTGAGCTCCACGGTCTGCTTGCCGGACTGCGGGCGACGTACCCGGAAGACGCTGTCCCGCCAGGTGATGCTGCGGGTCCGGACGAGGAAGCCGGTGACCTTGTCGCTGAGGATGTGGCGCACCGCGACCTCGACGGTGCCCGGTATCGGTCTGTTCATGTACGCGTGGATCTCCTTCGTCGCACGGTCCGGCGGGGACACATGGGGCACATAGTGTCCGGTGTGCGACGAAGGGGACTCAACGGCACGCGGCAGGCTTTGCCTTGATCATGCCTTCTGCGTAAACCACCAGCTTGTTACGGGAGTTGCCGTCCTCGGGCTTCGGCCCGAGGTGCGGTCAGAGCTTCTCGATGACGTAGTCGACGCACTTCGTCAGTGCCTCGACGTCCGCCGGGTCGACGGCCGGGAACATCGCGACGCGGAGCTGGTTGCGGCCGAGCTTGCGGTAGGGCTCGGTGTCGACGATGCCGTTGGCGCGCAGGGCCTTGGCGACGGCGGCCGCGTCGATCTCGTCGGCGAAGTCGATCGTGCCGATGACCTGGGAGCGCTTGGCCGGGTCGGAGACGAACGGCGTGGCGTACTTCGACTCCTCCGCCCAGGTGTACAGGCGGGTCGAGGAGTCCTTCGTGCGGCCCGTGGCGAAGGCGAGGCCGCCCTGCCCGTTGAGCCACTCCAGCTGCTGGTTGAGCAGGAAGAGGGTGGCCAGGGCCGGGGTGTTGTACGTCTGGTTCTTGCGGGAGTTGTCGATCGCCGTGGGGAGGCTGAAGAACTCCGGGACGTGGCGGCCGGAGGCGTGGACGCGCTCGGCGCGCTCGATCGCGGCCGGCGAGAAGACGCCGATCCACAGGCCGCCGTCGGAGGCGAAGGACTTCTGCGGGGCGAAGTAGTAGACGTCGGTCTCGGCGACGTCGACCGGGAGGCCGCCGGCGCCGGAGGTGGCGTCCACGAGGACCAGCGCGCCCTCGTCGGCGCCCGCGACCCGCCTGATGGGCATGGCGACACCGGTCGAGGTCTCGTTGTGCGTGAAGGCGTAGACGTCGACGCCGGGCTCGGCCTGCGGCTCGGGGTGGGTGCCCGGGTCGGAGGCGATGACGGTGGGCTCCGCCAGCCAGGGGGCGAGCTTGGCGGCCTTGGCGAACTTGGAGGAGAACTCGCCGAAGTTCAGGTGCTGCGACTTGGCGTCGATCAGGCCGTGGGTGGCGACGTCCCAGAAGGCGGTGGAGCCGCCGTTGCCGAGGACGACCTCGTAACCGTCCGGGAGGGAGAAGAGGGAGCTGATGCCCTCGCGGACCTGGCCGACCAGGTTCTTGACCGGAGCCTGGCGGTGGGAGGTACCGAGGAGGGATGTACCGGTGGCGGCCAGCGCGTCCAGCGCCTCCACCCGCACCTTGGAGGGACCCGCGCCGAACCGACCGTCCGCGGGCTTGATGTCAGCAGGAATCTGGATGTCAGCCACGAGTCGGAGGGTAGCCGTTGGGCGAAACGGGACGGAACCGTGTCCGTTCGATGAGACGAGATCACCAAGCCCTGGACTTGTGAGGTTGTACGACGATATTGGCGTGGCTGTGGAAAAGGATCGGTGACTGAGCGTGATCGGATGCATCCTGGACGCATGACGGATCTGGCGGGACTCGAGGCGGAGCTGAGGGGCGCGGTCCGGGGCGAGGTCGGCTTCGACGTCACGTCCCGGGCCCTGGTCACCATGGACGCGTCCAACTACCGGCGGGTTCCGGCCGGGGTCGTGGCCCCCCGGGACGCGGACGACGTGGCGGCCGTACTGGAGGTGTGCCGGGCCCGCGGCGTGCCGGTGGTCGCGCGCGGCGGCGGCACGTCGATCGCGGGCCAGGCGACGGGCACGGGCGTGGTCCTGGACTTCACCCGTCACATGAACCGCCTGGTCGGCCTCGACCCGGCCACCCGTACGGCCGTCGTCCAGCCGGGTCTGGTCCTCGACCGTCTCCAGGAGGCCGCCGCCCCGTACGGCCTGCGGTTCGGCCCGGACCCCTCCACGCACGGCCGCTGCACGCTCGGCGGGATGATCGGCAACAACTCCTGCGGCTCGCACAGCGTGGCCTGGGGGACCACCGCGGACAACGTCCGGGCCCTGGACGTGCTCACCGCACGGGGGCGGCGGCTGCGGCCCGGGCGGGACTGGGCCGGGGCGCCGGAGGGCCTGCGGGAGCTGGTCGAGGGGGAGTTGGCGCGGCTGCGCACGGGCTTCCCCGACCTCCCCCGCCGGATCTCCGGCTATGCCCTGGACGCCCTCCTCCCCGAGCATGGCGCGGACGTCGCCCGCTCCTTCTGCGGCAGCGAGGGCACCCTGGGGATCCTCACGGAGGCGACCGTCCGGCTCGTGGACGCGCCCCGCGCGCGGGCGCTGGCGGTGCTCGGTTACGGCGACGAGAGCGCGGCCGCGGAGGCGGCGGCCGGGCTGCTGCCGCACGGCCCGCTCACCGTCGAGGGCATGGCGGCCGACCTGGTGCCGTCCCCGGCCGGCCTGCCCCGCGGCGGGGCCTGGCTGTTCGTCGAGACGGGCGGCGGCACGGCGGCGGAGGCACGCGCACGTGCGGAGAGCATCGTCCGGGCCGCGGACGTCCTGGACGCCCTGGTCGTCACCGAAGCGGCGGGGCAGCGCGCGCTGTGGCGCGTCCGCGAGGACGCCTCCGGCACGGCCACCCGGATGCCGGACGGCACGGAGGCCTGGCCGGGCTGGGAGGACTGCGCGGTGCCGCCGGCCCGGCTGGGCGCGTACCTGCGCGACTTCCGTGCCCTGCTGACGGCCCACCGGCTGCGCGGCACGCCGTACGGCCACTTCGGCGACGGCTGCATCCACGTCCGCATCGACTTCGACCTGCTGAGCGAGGCGGGCGTGGCCCGCTTCCGCCGGTTCTCGGAGGAACTGGCCGACGTGGTGGTGGCCCACGGCGGCTCGCTGTCCGGGGAGCACGGGGACGGCCAGGCGCGGGCGGAGCTGCTCCCGAGGATGTACGGCGCCGGACTGGTGACCCTGTTCGAGCGGGCGAAGGGCATCTGGGACCCCGACGACCTCCTGAACCCGGGCATGCTGGTCCGCCCCGCCCCGCTGGACACGAACCTCCGCTTCGCCGTCCTGCCGCGCGAGCCGGTGCCGGTGGCCTTCGGCTACCCGTCCGACGGCGGCGACTTCTCGGCCGCGGTCCGCCGGTGCGTGGGCGTGGCGAAGTGCCGTACGACCGGGCCGTCCGGCCCGTCCGTCATGTGCCCGTCCTTCCGGGCCACGGGCGAGGAGGCGCACTCCACACGCGGCCGGGCCCGGTTGCTGCACGAGATGCTGGCGGGCGACCTGGTGACGGACGGCTGGCGCTCGACGGAGGTCCGCGACGCCCTCGACCTCTGCCTGTCCTGCAAGGGCTGCCGGTCGGACTGCCCGGTCGGGGTGGACATGGCGACGTACAAGGCGGAGTTCCTGCACCACCACTACGCGGGCAGACGCCGGCCGGCCGGCCACTACAGCATGGGGTGGCTGCCGAAGTGGCTGGGCTGGGCGGCCCGGACCCGCACGGCGCGGCTGGTCAACGCGCTCGCCTCGGTCCGGCCGCTGGCGGCGCTCGCCAAGCGGCTGGGCGGGATCGCTCCGGAGCGGCGGATCCCCCGCCTGGCGGCGCAGCCGTTCAGCCGCTGGGAGCGGCGCCGGGAGCGCGGGCGCCCGCGGGAGCGGACGGCGTACCTGTGGCCGGACACGTTCACCGAACACCTGGCGCCGTCCGCCGGCCGTGCCGCCGTACGGGTCCTGGAGGCGGCGGGCGTGACGGTCCTGCCGCTGCCGGACCGGCGGCGCATGCGCGGTGTCGGCGTGTTCCCGTGGGCGAGCCGCCGGAAGCGCCCCTGCTGCGGACTGACGTACCTGTCGACGGGGCAACTGGACCGGGCCCGCGCGGTCTCACGCCGGACGCTGGACCTCCTGGAGCCGCTGCTGGCGTCGGCCGCCCCGGCACCGGAGCCGGCCGACGGGGCCGGGGACCCGCCGCCGTTCGTCGTCCTGGAGCCCAGCTGTGCCGCGGCCCTCCGCGCCGACCTGCCGGAGCTGCTCCCGGACGACCCCCGGGCCGCCCGGCTCGCCGCGCGGGTGGTCACCTTCGCGGAGGCACTGGAACGCCTGGCGCCCGACTGGACCCCGCCCCGCCTGGACCGCCCGGTCACCGGCCAGACCCACTGCCACCAGCACGCGGTCCTCGGCGACGCCCCCGACCGCCGTCTTCGCGAGGCCGCCGCCCTCACCGGCGACCTCGTCGGCGGCTGCTGCGGGCTGGCCGGCAACTTCGGCTTCGAGAAGGGGCACTTCGAGGTGTCCAGGACGTGCGCGGAGGAACAGCTCCTGCCGGCGGTACGGGACGCGGAGCCCGGCACGGTGGTCCTGGCCGACGGCTTCTCGTGCCGGACGCAGCTGGACCAGCTTGCCGGGGTACGGGGGAGGCACCTGGCGGAGGTGCTAGCCGAGGCGCTCGACGAGGCGCTCGACGAGGAGGGCGGGTGACGGTCGCCGGGGCCGGGTTCGGCCGGGTGGCGGTGGTCTCCGACGTCCACAGGGGGGTGTTCCTGCTTCCTGCGGGTGCTTCCTGCGGGCCGGGGCCTCGCGGGGGGCCGGCCCCGGCGCCCGCCGTGCCGCGGGGGACACAGCGTCACCCTGGTCAAGGACGCCACCGGCGCCTTCGTCCACGAGGGCATGCATGCGGCCCACGCCATCAACGGCCCGACCTTCGCCCACGCCATCCTCACGACCGAGGAACTGCTCGCACAGCTGGGATGACGCCCGCGGCCGGACCTCTCCCCGCGCGGGGTGCCCGCCGTCCCCGGCCGCCGCCGACGCGCCTTCGCCCACCTGCGCGCCGAAACGATTCCCGGCAGGCCCGCGTCTGTTGTCCTTGAAGCCGACGCCGACCTGCCGAGGAGCACGCCCATGACCGCACCCCTCCGCCTCCAGCCCATCTCCCGTGCCGAGCACCTCGCCTTCGCCGGGTCCCGGCCCTCCGTCAGCCATATGCAGCTGCCGTCCTGGGGGGACGTCAAGCCCGACTGGGCGGCCGAGAGCCTGGGATGGTTCGACGGGGCGGGCCGGATCGTCGGCGCCGGGCTGGTGCTGCTGCGGGCGGTGCCCAGGACGAAGCGGTGTCTGGCGTACCTGCCGGAGGGACCCGTCATCGACTGGCACGACCCGGAGCTGGAGCGGTGGCTCGACCCGCTGCTGGCGTACCTGAAGGGACGCGGGGCGTTCACGGTGAAGATGGGGCCGCCGGTCGCCGTACGGCGGTGGAGCGCTGAGGCGGTGAAGGAGGCCATCGCCGATCCGGCCGCCCGGCGGCTGGGGGACACCGAGCCGACGTCGTACGACGCCCTCGGCGCCGGCCTCGCCGAGCGGCTGCGCCGGACGGGGTGGCGGCAGGCCGAGGCGGGCGGCGAAGAGGGTTTCGCGGCCGGGCAGCCCCGGTACGTGTTCCAGGTGCCGTTCGCGGGGCGGTCGTTGGAGGACATCCAGCGCGGGCTCAACCAGCAGTGGCGGCGCAACGTGAAGAAAGCGGAGAAGGCCGGGGTCAAGGTGGTCCGGGGCGGTTACGAGGACCTGCCCGCCTTCTACGGCCTGTACACGGAGACCGCCGAGCGCGACCGCTTCATCGCGCGCCCCCTCACCTACTTCCAGCGCATGTGGACCGCGCTCACCGCCGAACACCCCGACCGCATGCGCCTCTACCTCGCCCACCACGACGGCGACGTCCTCGCCGCGGCCACCATGCTCACCGTCGGCGACCACGTCTGGTACTCCTACGGCGCCTCCACCAGCCGCCGCCGGGAGGTCCAGCCCAACAACGCCATGCAGTGGCGGATGATGTGCGACGCCCACGAACTCGGCGCCGCCGTCTACGACTTCCGGGGCATCACCGACACCCTGGAGGAGTCCAACCACCTGCTCGGACTGCTCCGCTTCAAGGTGGGCACCGGCGGCGAGGCCGTCGAGTACGCCGGGGAGTGGGACTTCCCGCTCAACAAGCTGCTCCACAGGGCGTTCGACCTGTACATGGCCCGCCGCTGAGACCTGTCAGGGGCTCGCCCGGTCCGGCTTCATAAGCCGGCTCTCAGGTTCATAAGAGAACTCTCAGGTTCGGGCTCGTTATACAGCTGTTACCCAGGTATTCACAGCACCTGTTTGCCGTTCGGAAGCCGACTTTGCCGGTGCTTGGGAGCTGGGCCGTGTAAGTTTCTCGGTGTCGGGCGGCGGGGATTGCCGAGGATGACGATCCGAAATCCCCGGACGTTGCCCCAAGAGAATTCTCGTACCATCTCGCACCACTTGCACTTCGAACTCTCAAGGAGTCGGAATGAGCCTCAAGAAGCTCGCCCCGCTGCCCCCCAAGCCCAAGAAGCAGCTGCCCCCGCCCCCGCCGCCGAAGCCCAGGAAGAAGGCTCCGAAGCCGGCTCCGAAGCCGATCCCCGGCGGCCAGGACAACTGAGCCGGCCGTAAAAAGGACCGACGGTTCGCCGTCGGTCCTTTTTCGCTCGCGAATATCGGTGACGCGGTTGTTCGGTAATTCTGGCTCGGCGGACGGAGGTAGTGTGAAATGCGCGCGAAGGGGAGTGCGGGAGCGGAATTCGAGCAAGAAGTCGTCGGCTCGGAACACGACGACGAGTATGCGGACGAGGACGCCGGCGAGGACGGCGACGCGTACACGCCCACCATCCCGGCCCGCGTGGCCTTCCGCCGTTTCTGGCCGCTGACCAGGGGGCTGCGCGGCCGGCTGGTGATCGTCTGGGTGTGCACGGTGATCGCCGCGCTCGCCGAGACCGAGGCCATCCTGCTCTTCGGCGACCTCACCGACCACGCCCTGCAGAAGGGCTCGCTGAGCGCCTTCTGGAGCCCGGCGGCACAATGGCTGGCCGTCGCGGTCGTCGGCGCGATCGTCGCCTACGCCGGCAACTCCACGGCCGCCTGGGTCACCGAACGCTTCGTCATGAGGCTGCGCGAACACGTCTTCGACCACGTCCAGCAACTGCCCCCGCACTTCTTCCAGCGCCACCGCCAGGGCGACCTGCTCTCCCGCCTGACCGGCGACGTCGAGGCCATCGAGACCATGGTCGTGTCCGGGCTCGTCGGCGCCGCGTCGGCCCTGTTCAGCGCGATCTTCTACGCGGCCGCCGCGTTCTGGCTGCGCTGGGATCTGGCCGCCGCCACCTTCGTCCTCGCGCCCCTGTTCTGGCTGGCCGCCCGCCGCTTCTCCGGCTCCATCAAGGACGTCTCACGGGAAGGCCGGGTCGCCGACGGCGCGATCACCTCCGTCGTCGAGGAGTCCCTCGGCAACATCGTGCTGACGCAGGCTTACGACCGGCGCGACGCCGAGCGCCGCCGCCTGAACGAGGAGGCGAGCGCCTGGTTCCGCGCCTCCGTGCGCTCCACCCGCCTCAACGAGGCCTACGAACAGCTCGTCCAGGTCATCGAGACGATCTGCGTCCTCGCCGTCATCGGCATCGGCGCCTGGGAGATCTCCACCGGCCGTATGACCCTCGGTCAGCTCCTCGCCTTCTCGGCCTTCCTCGGCTACCTCTACCCGCCCGTGCGCGGGCTCGCCCAGCTCGGGCTCACCGTCACCGCCGCCACGGCGGGCGCGGAACGGCTGATCGAGATCCTGGACGTGCGGCCGTCGGTCACCGACCCCCGCCGCGGCACCGGCACCGACGCCGGCCGCCCGGACGGCGCCGTCGAGGTCCGCGACGTCGGCTTCCGGTACCCCGGCGCCGACCGGACCGCCCTGGAGGGCCTCTCCTTCGCCGTCAGTCCCGGCGAACTCGTGATCATCACCGGACCCAGCGGCGCGGGCAAGTCCACCGTCTCCAAGCTGCTGCTCCGCTTCTACGACCCGGACAGCGGCGAGATCCTCCTCGACGGCGTCCCGATCCGCGACTTCCCGCTGGCCCGGCTGCGCGAGTACGTCACCCTGCTCCCCCAGGAGACCCTCGTCCTGCACGACACCGTCCGCGCCAACATCGCCTGCGGCCGACCCGGCGCCAGCGACCAGGCCATCGAGGACGCCGCCAGGGCCGCCGACGCCCACGACTTCATCGTCCGGCTCCCCGACGGCTACGACACCCGGGTCGACCCCAACTCCGCCCGGCTCTCCGGCGGCCAGCTCCAGCGCCTGGCCATCGCCCGCGCGATCCTGCGCGACGCCCCCGTCCTCGTCCTCGACGAGCCGACCACCGGCCTGGACGCGATGGCCGCCCGCCGGGTGGTCAAACCGCTGCGCCGCCTGATGGCCGGCCGCACCACCATCATGATCACCCACGACCTCAACCTCGCCCCGGACGCCGACCGCATCCTCGTCGTCGACCGCGGCCGCGTCGTCGAGACCGGCCACCACGACGAACTCCTCGCCCGCGGCGGCGCCTACTCCCGCCTCCACCGCTCCCAGAACAACGCGGTGATGGACACCGGCGAGCTGCGGCTGCCGCTGTTCGTGGAACAGGGCGGCCCGGCACCGGCACCGGCGGCAGAGGCCGTGGGGGCGGGAGTGGGGGCGCCCCAGGCCGGCGGGTACACCTACCAGCAGCCGTACGGGAACATGTACGACTACAACGCGTACGCGACCGCGGGGCCATGGCCCCAACCCATGTACGAGCCTCATACGGAGACCTACATGGAGGCCGCCCACATGGACGTCGGCGACGGGGCGGATGTGCCCACCACACTCCCCGACGGCCGCCCGCTCTTCCGCGACGAGGAGCCCTGGCCGGGCATCTGAGAAGACAGAGCTTTTACCGTGGCGGGTCGCCTCTTGGCCTTGCTTTGGTTGCCATTTTTTCACGTGCGTTCACCTGGGCTACACATCGTGTCGTGACCATGATCAATGCCCTGGTTCGGGGTTCGGCTTCGGCCGGACCCTCCCGGGCTGCCAATTGGGCGACGGGGGGCCGGTTGCCGCAGGCGGGGGATTTGGTCATGCCGTGACACGTGTCGGTCTCGCGCACCCTGGAGGCCGGTGGGTGACGGGAAAGGCTCTCCGCGCCTGAACGGGCCTTCTGTCCGCCTCCGTCACGGAGAGGGACAGTCCTTTGCTGTTCAGACGTCTGTACAGACCCTTCCACCGCCCTCCCGCGGCCGAGCGCCCGCCGGGTGCCTCGTCCGGTGGTCGGCTCGCACGGCGACGCCGTGCCAACGGCTCTCTCGTTCCGCTGGTCGTCGCCACCGCGGTTCTCGGGGGACTGCTGGGTGGCAGCCCCGCACCGACGGCGGCCGCCATGACGAACGTGGCGGACGGCTACGACGGCTTCGACGCCGCGGCCGCCGAGCAACTGCGCCAGGACCAGTGCCTGATGGCCGACGCGCTGCGGCTCGGCGGCACCTCCACGGTGCCGCTGGCACAGAACGCCCTGAACCAGACCGCCGACCAGTTGCACACCGCCGCCAACCGCGAGTACTGGAACGACACACCGCTGTCGACCGCGTTCCAGCAGGACCGGGACACCATCGACGCCGCGAGCGACGTGCTGCCCACCCGGCTCGCGGCCTGGCAGACACCACTCAAGGGCCTGTCCTTCCCCGCCAACTTCGCCACCGACGCCGAGTTCTACTGGCCGCCGGGCGTCCCAGCCACCACGGACAACTTCTTCGACCAGGTGGGCTACGGGAAGTGGCTCGGCGCGCAGTGGTGGAAGACCGAGGGCGACCTCTACAAGGACCCCACCGCGCCGGCCGACGACGCCACCGTCCAGGCCGTGAAGGCTCTGGGCACGCCTCTGTACGGGACCGTCGACCCGTCGCTGCCCACGCCGCAGTGGCAGCAGGCCTACGCCGAGCATCAGGCGTTCGAGCAGCTGGTCAGCGACTACAACGGGACCGGTGCCGACGACGCCCGGATGTTCCTGTCCTCCGGCGGTTTCCCCCGTACCGCAGCCGA
Source organism: Streptomyces sp. NPDC086777 (assembly GCF_040702065.1). Taxonomy (NCBI): domain Bacteria; kingdom Bacillati; phylum Actinomycetota; class Actinomycetes; order Kitasatosporales; family Streptomycetaceae; genus Streptomyces; species Streptomyces sp. NPDC086777. The sequence continues at coordinate 217,103 of NZ_JBFBJI010000007.1, forward strand.
ACCGGGCAGCCTTGAGTTCCGGATCGCCGTCGAGGACCTGAAGTCCCGGTTCGCGGCCTGCGCCTGGCGCAACCCGATCGACCCGAACAAGGTCCTGGGGCAGGAGGTCGCCACCGCATCGGCGGAGTGGCAGCAGGAACTGGCCGCACAGGCCACCCAGCGCAACCAGATCCTCGACGCGAACACCTCCGCGACCAAGGCGCTCACCACGACCGCGCAGGCGCTCGGTGAGATGCTCGGCCAGTCCTGGATCGCCGACCACCTGGCCCGCTGGCAGGACTACTGGTCCGCCGGGGGCGCCGGCTGGATCGGGGACAGTCCGATGGCCATCCACGTCCACGGATCCTCCGACAAGTGCCTTGAGGTCGGCGGGAATTCGACCGCCAACGCCGCCATCGTGCAGATCTACACCTGCAACGGCAACGCGAACCAGCAGTGGCGGATCTCCGGCGACACGCTGGTCAACGTCAACTCCGGCAAGTGCCTGGTACCGAAGGCCTCCGCGAGCGCGGACGGCACGGCGATGGTGCAGGGGGCCTGCGACGTCAGCAGCACCAGCGCCAACCGGTGGAAGTACAACCCGCACGCCACCACGCCGCTGACGAACCTCGCCAACGGCAAGTGCCTGAACCTGCCGTCCTACACCAACAGCCAGGACGCCACCCTGGCGACCTGCTCCGGCAGCGCCTTCCAGAAGCTGGACCTCGTCCCTGTCGGGCACAACGGCACCGACGACCTCGACTACCCGACCTCGGCCCAGTTCCTCCAGGCCACCAAGGGCATCGCCGCTGCCCAGTCCGCCGCGCAGACCCAGCTCACGCTGATCCAGAAGCAGGCGCAGACCGCCACCTCCGCCGTCACCAGCACCGACACCTCGCTCAACGCTGCCTACGCGATCGCCGACCAGGCGGGCGCGCCACGGGGCCGGGGCCTGCTGGTCGGTCTGCAGAAGGCGCAGGTGACCAAGGCGTCGTCGGCCGCGATCAACGCGATGCAGGCCGCCGCCCAGACCGCGCTCTCGGCGACCAAGGCGTCCGCGGCCGACAGCGCGACCATCGCCGCCCGCGCCGTGACCCAGGGCGCGGCCTCGACAGCGGCGTTCCGCAACGCTGCCGCCGAGGCGGCGAAGGAGCAGGCGAAGGCCGCCGCCGACGCCGCCGCGGTCCAGGCCGGCAACGCCAAGGCCGCCCGCGACACCGCCAAGGCCAAGCTGGCCGTGGCCGTACAGGCGGAGACGGACGCGAAGGCCGCCGCGGCCACCGCGCACGCCCGCCGCCTTGACGCGGAGGCCGAGGAGGCCACCGCCGAGGCGGAGAAGGAGACCGCCGCCCAGAAGCAGGCGGAGGCCGCCGAGCACAAGACCAAAGCCCAGGGCTACGCGAGCCAGGCGGAGGACGCCAAGGACAAGGCCGAAGCGGCCGACGCCACCGCCACCGCGAAGCGGCAGGCCGCGGAGACCGCCTCGGACAACGCGAAGGACCTGCGCGACAAGGCCTGGGACGCCAAGCAGAAGGCGGACGCCGCCCGCGCGAAGTCGTACGCCAAGGAAACCTTCGCCGAGGCACACGAGTCCGACGACCAGGCCCAGTCGTCCCGGCAGGCCGCGGATGCCGCGGACGCCGCCGCCGACGACGCGGAGAGCGCCGCCGACTCGGCCCGCTCGGAGGCGGACGCGGCCACCCAGGCCGCGGCCGACGCGGACGCAGCCGCCACCCGCGCGGAGGCCGCCGCCAAGCGGGCCCACGCCGACGCCGACGCCGCCCAGTCCGCCAAGGAGGACGCGGACGCCGCCGTCGCCACCGCGACCAGCGCCGCCGCCGACGCCATCGCCGCTTCCAGGACGGCGGCCACCGCCGCGAGCGCCGCGGTGAAACTCGCCGACGAGGCGGAGGGGCACGCAGCCGACGCCAAGGCACAGGCCGACGCGGCCAACACGGCCGCCCAGACCGCGATCGCCGGCGCCAACGTCGCCACCGGCCACGCCTACGCCGCCTCCCAGGCCGCCGTCGACGCCGGCAACGCCGCCCGCCAGGTGGCCGCCCCCGCCAACGACGCCGTCCAGCTCGGCGCCCCCTATGTCACCACCGACTCCGCCGCCGGCCTCGCCGTCCTGACCGGGCAGTCCAGCAGGACGATCGCCGAGCAGCAGCAGGCCGTCGCGGAGGCCCACGCCCAGAACGCCCAGGAAGCCGCCGCCCAGGCGACGAGCACCGCCAACGCGGCCACCGGCGACGCAAAGGCCGCGTACACCCTCGCCGCCGAAGCCGCCGGATACGCAGCCGACGCCCGCGCCTCCGCGAAGCAGGCCCTGGACTACTCCGCCGAAGCGGCCGGATACGCCTCGCAGGCCGCCCAGTCCCTCGCCCGCACCATCGCCTACGACAAGCAGGCCACCGACGACGCCAAGGCCGCCGACGACGCCGCCGGCCGCGCCGACGGCTATGCCGCGCAGGCCCGCGACTCCGCGGACGCCGCCGCCCTCGACGCCCAGGCCGCCCGCGATGCCGCCAGTCAGGCGGAACAGGCGGCCGAGGACGCCCGGGCCGCCGCCAAGGACGCCGACGCCCAGGCCACCGCGGCGGAAGAAGCCGCCAAGGACGCCCAGAAGTACGCCGAATCCGCCCAGCAGGCGGCCACGGAGGCGGCCAACGCGCAGGCCAACCAGCAGGTCGGCGCCGGTGCGGGAACGGGCATCGGCGGCACCTTCTACGTCGTCGACAAGGACACCATCAACGTCACGGACGTCAAGCAGGACAAGCCCTGCGAGATCCCACCGGGCTTCGGCACCAGTTGCACGGTGACCTTCACCTACACGTTCGACGTCTCGGTCGACTTCTACCTGTGCGTCAACCCCGACGTACCCGCGACCGCGGCCGGCTGCCCGGACGAGGACACCCTGTTCCTCAAGACCGAGCGGCTCAAGGGCCTGACGAAGGACGACACCAAGACCTTCACCCAGCTCGACATCCTCAAGGGCCTGCTGAACACCTACCAGACCATCGGCAAGGAGATCCTGGTCCAGGACTTCGTGGACTGCTGGCACGGCAGTGCCGGCGGCTGCGCCTGGGCCGCCTCCAACTTCATCCCCGGCAAGACTCTGGAGAAGATCGCCGAGGGGTTCCGGGCTCTCGACGCGGCGATGCAGGCCGGCACCGGCATCCGGGACGCGTTCGACGCCCTGAAGGTCATCGACGGCCTCGACCCCTCGACGCTGAAGCACATCGAGGACGCCGTCGACGAACTCGAAGACGTCATCTCGGTCTGCACCAAGGACAGCTTTCCTGCGAGCACGGGCGTGGTGCTGGCCGACGGCTCCGTGAAGAGCATCCGAGCGGTCCGCAGCGGCGACCTCCTTCGCACCACGGATCCGGTCACCGGCCGGACCGTCACCGAACCGGTGATCTCCACCCACCGGCACGACACCTCCGCACTCACGGACGTCACCGTCGGCGGCGCGCTGGTCACCAGCACCACAGGCCACCGCTTCTACGTCGAGGGCCGTGGCTGGACTGCGGTGTCGGACCTGCGCGTCGGGGATCTGCTCCGCGCTTCCGACGGTTCGCTCAGCCCGGTGACCGCCCTGCGCGAGCACGGCGTCCTCGCGCCCCGCGATGTGTACGACCTCACCGTCCAGGGCACGCACACCTTCTACGTCCGTGCCGACGGATCCCGGTCCCGGGACGTCCTCGTCCACAACTGCACCGACATCATCGGGGACGAGGGGCTGGGGGGCGCACACACCCTCAGGGACCACGTCGAAAAGTCGGACCAGCAGATGTTGGACAAGGCGAATGCCGAGACGAAGGGCGTCGCCACCCGGTGGACCGACGAGGCGACGGCTGCCGAAGCGGTCAACAAGGCCGTCACCGCCTGGACGGAGAAGAACGCCGTTCAGCTCCAGAACTGGGTGACGAGGCAGGCACAGCGGATGGGGAAGAAACAACTGCTGGAGCCGAAGTCGTTCACCTGGGACGTCCGGGACATGGGCCCCTCGCTGGGCAAGGTCTGGGTACGTGGCGGTTCTCTCGCGGGGGAGGCGGCCGGGACCAAGGTGGTCGTCACTCTGAAATACGTTGGTAAGGTCCAGGGCCACTCGGAGAAGTGGGTCGTCTACACCGCGTACCCGGAGGGGTGATCATGACGGCGGAATTCGGGCTCTCCTGGCTGTCCATGCAGTGCGACGGCCTGGAGCAGACCCTGACCGTGGCGGAACTGGACTGCCTCGTGGAAAGCGGCCCCAGGACCTCCCTGCTCATGATCGCTGCCCGTTCGGTGACCGACCTTCCTGCGCCGCGCCACACCTTGCTCGGCCGGGACGTACGACGGCTGCTGGAGTCGCCTCTCGACGACACAGTGCTGCGCACGGTGTGGGCCGGAGGCACGGACAGTGCCTTCGATCCCGCATGGAACGAGGAGAGCATGCGGGACTGGCTGGCCGGGATCCAGGCGGCGTGGCTGGACGCCGAACGGCTGACGGACCCGGGCTTCGTCCCGCCTCCGCCGGCGTCGGCGCCTGACCCGGGTCTGCGCGCGGCGGTCCTGGAAACCATCGACGGCGTGGCGCCCAGGCTGGCGGCCGCGACGGAGAACCGCGTCTGGCGTCCAGCGCTCACAGGCCTGGTGGCCGCTCTGACCGAGGTGGTCGAGAGCGTCGACGAGGACCTGGGTTTCCGGCTCTTCCTCCGGGTGCTGAAGGCTTCGGCCCTGCCCGTGGACCCGCGTGAGCACCAGGTGTGCCTCGCGGTCGGCGAACGGTTCGGCTACCCGGACCTGGTCGACGAAGGCTACCTCCACGTCGTTCCGGCCGTGCCCTAGGTACGGCTCGCGGCAAGGCGCGGGGCCCCGGTACGGCAACCAGCCGTACCGGGGCCCCGCGCTTGACGCGCCGACATCTCACCATCCAGGACAGCCCCATAAGGGGTTCACGCGCCTGTCGAAGTCCATTACCCTGGACTGAGAAGTGCACCGTAATGAACAGCTACCCTCCTGGACCGCCCGTGACCACCTCACAGCCGACGCCGACGTCCACGCCCGCCGCCACCGGTGTCCCGGGCCGGCTCGGCGCGCTCGGTCCCGTCGGGCTGGTCCTGGCAGGCGGGATCTCCGTGCAGTTCGGCGGCGCCCTCGCGGTGACCCTGATGCCCCGGGCCGGCGCGCTCGGCGTGGTGACCCTGCGGCTCCTCGCGGCCGCGGTGATCCTGCTCGTGGTCTGCCGGCCACGGCTGCGCGGCCACTCCCGCACCGACTGGGGCACGGTGATCGTCTTCGGCATCACCATGGGCGCGATGAACGGTCTCTTCTACGAGGCCGTCGACCGCATCCCGCTGGGCCTCGCCGTCACCCTCGAAGTGCTCGGGCCGCTCGCCCTGTCCGTGCTGGCCTCCCGGCGCCTGATCAACGCCCTCTGGGCGGGACTGGCGCTGGGCGGTGTCTTCCTGCTCGGCGGCGGCGACTTCAGCGGCCTCGACCCCGTGGGTGTGGGCCTGGCCCTGGGCGCCGGCGCCATGTGGGCCACCTACATCATCTTCAGCGCCCGTACCGGCCGCCGCTTTCCGCAGGCCGACGGTCTGGCCCTGGCCATGGCGGTCGCGGCCCTGTTGTTCCTCCCGCTCGGCGTCGTCGGGGCCGGCGGCAGACTCCTGGACCCGACCACCGTCGCCCTGGGCTCGTCGGTCGCGGTCCTCTCCTCGGTCCTGCCCTACACCCTCGAACTCCTCGCCCTGCGCCGCCTTCCCGCCCACACCTTCGCCGTCCTCATGAGCCTGGAGCCCGCCATCGCCGCCACCGCCGGGTTCCTCGTCCTCGGCCAGGCCCTGTCGGCCACCCAGGCGGCCGCCGTCGCCCTCGTCATCGCGGCGAGCATCGGCGCGGTCCGCTCCCAGGTGGGACGCGGCCGGCCGGCGGCAGGCGGCCCGCAGCAGGACCCGGTGGCCGCGGTCCTGCCGGAGCCGGTGGCGAGCGCTCAGCCGGAGGGGAACGGCAGCGCGTCCTGATAGCCGTTCGACGGCCGCTGGATCTTCTTCACGGTCTGCGCGTCCAGCGCGACCGGCGCCGACTTCGTGCCCAGCTTCCCGCCCGGATGCCAGTTCCCGGTGACGGACACCCAGGTGTCGGCGGGCGGGATGCTGTCGCTGTAGATCCGCACCTTCACGGACTGCGCGTCGGCCGCGCAGCAGGAGATGATGATCCGGGTCAGGTCCCAGGACCCGCCCCCGGTCACGGGCGTGACCAGCCCGCTCATCTCCACGGTGCGCGCCCTGATGGCCAGCGAGCGGTCCTGCTGCACCCGCGTGGTGAAGTCCGTCAGCGTGATGGGCAGCGGCGACGTCCTCGGCAGCGGCTCGAAGTCGTCCTGCTCCGCGACGACCTTGGCGGGCTGCCGGGACGCGGTGTACGCGCCGAGCGCCGGCGGGGCGTAGAAGAGCAGACTCAGCGCCGGGAGCAGGAGCAGCCAGGCGACCCGGGGGACGGCCGAGTGGTCGTGCCCATGCCGCTGTTCCGGCTCGCTGTGTGATCCGGCGACATGTGCGGGCGCATCATGTGTGTCGGCTCCGTGCGCGGGTGCGTCGTGTGCGTGGCCATCCTGTCTGCGCTGCCCCCTGCGTCCTGTCCGTCCCTCCCGTGCCGCCGCCTCCACGATGCCCAGCGCCAGCAGCACGACCCCCGACGCGATCAGCAGCGGCCGCATCCCGGGCTTGACGTAGCGCAGGCACAGGTCGGTGAAGAGGGAGGCGTGCAGCAGGCCGAGGCCGCTGAGGACCAGCAGGGTGACCTGAAGCGGACGTCTCACAGCAGCACCCCTCCGACCAGCACACTGCACAGGACCGCGACCACCGTCGTGGCGGCCGAGAAGCGGGCCGCGAAGGCCCGCCCGAACGTGCCCGCCTGCAGAGCGATCAGCTTGAGGTCCACCATGGGCCCGACCACCATGAACGCCAGCCGCGCGGTGGGCGAGAAACCGGTGAGCGACGACGCCACGAACGCGTCCGCCTCGGAGCACACCGCGAGGATGACCGCCAGCGCGGCCAGGAACAGCACCGACAGCCAGGGCGAACCGGAGAAGGTGTCGAGGACCGAGCGCGGCACGGCCACGTTGAAGGTGGCCGCGGCCATGGCGCCGACCACCAGGAAACCGCCGGCCTGGAGGAAGTCGTGCTGGAAGCCGCGCCGGAACTCCGTCCAGCGGCTGTGCCCGGGCTGGTGCCCGGTGTGCCGTACGGCGGGCCGCAGCCACTCCTCCCGCCCCAGCCAGAGCCACAGCCACCCCATCACGGCCGCGGTGACCAGCGAGGCGACCAGCCGGGCCAGCACCATGAGCGGGGTGCCGGGGAAGGCGATGGCGGTGGCGGTCAGCACCACCGGGTTGATGGCGGGCGCGGAGAGCAGGAACGCGAAGGCGGCGGCCGGGGTGACCCCGCGCCCGATCAGGCTGCCGGCCACCGGCACCGACGCGCACTCGCACCCCGGCAGCACGACCCCGGCGATCCCGGCGACCGGCACGGCCAGCGCCGGCCGCTTGGGCAGCAGCCGCGTGAACACCCGCTCGGGCACGAACGCGTTGATCGCCCCCGACAGTGCCGTACCGAGCAGCAGGAACGGTGTCGCCTGCACGATCACGGCCAGGCACACCGTCTGCCAGGCCTGCAGCGCGGCCTTGCTGACGCCCTGGCCCACGAGGAAGAGGGCGGTACCGGGCAGGACGGCGGCGGCCACGAGGAGCAGGGGCCAGAAGCGGGGCGGTTCGCGTCGGGGCGGATCCTCGATGCCCGCGTCACCCGGGCCCGCCGGGGAGCCCGTCGGGTGGCCGGCGGTCCCGGCCTCCGGGGACGCCACGCCGGCCCTCGGCCGCGCCCCTACCGCGAGTTCATCGGTCCTCCGCACGCCCCGCACGCCTCACACATCACTCCATCGCCCTGTGTTCGCATCGAACATAGGGCATGCCGGTCCCCCTGCCGCGACGGTTTGAGCCAAGGATTGCCCCAGGGCGACCCCGGAGGTCGCCAAGGAGCGCCGCCCCGGGGCGGCGGTCACGTGTACCGGACCGCGGCCGCCCCGCGGTGGCGGTCACGTGCTCCGGTCGCGGCTCCCCCAAATTCATGCAAGCGTGCTTGATTGTTTCTGGGGGCGCTGCCATGCTCCCCCCATGTCCGATCCGACGCCCGTCATCGACGACCTGCGTGAGGAAAGTGCGGAACTCGACCGGCTGGTAGCCGGGTTGGGAGCCGAGCAGTGGGCTCTCGCCACCCCCGCACCCCGCTGGACCGTCGCCCACCAGATCGCGCACCTCGCCTGGACCGACCACTCCTCGCTGCTGGCCGTGACCGACCAGGACGCCTTCTCCCGCGAGGTCGAGAAGGCGCTGGCCCAGCCCGGGGACTTCGTGGACAACGGGGCCGAGGAAGGCGCCGCCAAGCCCGCCGCCCGGTTGCTGGCGGACTGGCGGGCCGGACGCGAGGCCCTCGACCAGGCACTGCGCGCGGCGCCCGCACGGGCGCGTTTCCCCTGGTACGGCCCCCCTATGTCGGTCGCCTCCATGGCCACCGCCCGGCTGATGGAGACCTGGGCGCACGGCCTCGACATCGCCGACGCGCTGGGCGTGACCCGTACCCCCACCGACCGGCTCCGGCACATCGCCCGGCTCGGCGTCCGCACCCGGGACTTCGCCTTCGGCGTGCACGGACAGCCCGTGCCCTTCGAGGAGTTCCGCGTCGAACTGACCGCCCCCTCCGGCGAGCTGTGGGCGTACGGTCCCGAGGACGCCGACGACCGCGTCACCGGCGCCGCGCTCGACTTCTGCCTCCTGGTCACCCAGCGCGCCCACCGCGCCGACCTCGCACTCGAAGCCACCGGCCCGGACGCCGACCGCTGGCTGGACGTCGCCCAGGCCTTCGCGGGCCCGCCGGGTACCGGCCGCGCCCCGAAGGGCGGCACTCCGTGACCCTGCGCATAGGCAATGCCTCCGGCTTCTACGGCGACCGCTTCGACGCGCTGCGCGAGATGCTCACCGGCGGCGAACTCGACGTCCTCACCGGCGACTACCTGGCCGAGCTGACCATGCTCATCCTCGGCCGCGACCGCCTGAAGGACCCCGGCGCCGGATACGCCCGCACCTTCCTGCGCCAGCTGGAGGACTGCCTGGGCCTGGCCCACGAGCGGGGCGTGCGGATCGTCACCAACGCCGGCGGCCTCAACCCGGCCGGACTCGCCGACGCCGTACGGGGGCTGGCCGACCGGCTCGGCATACCCGTGCGCGTCGCACATGTGGAGGGCGACGACCTCACCGCCGCCCACCCCGGCAGCCTCGCCGCCCACGCCTACCTCGGCGGGTTCGGGATCGCCGCGTGCCTGCGGGCCGGCGCCGACATCGTGGTCACCGGCCGGGTCACCGACGCGGCCCTGGTCACCGGCCCCGCCGCCGCCCACTTCGGCTGGGGCCCGGGGGAGTACGACCGGCTCGCGGGCGCGGTCGTCGCCGGGCACGTCCTGGAGTGCGGGACCCAGGCCACCGGCGGCAACTACGCCTTCTTCGCCGAGGCGGCGACCGCGGGCCGGGACCTGCGCCGCCCCGGCTTCCCGCTCGCCGAACTCGACGAGGACGGCGGCTGCGTCATCACCAAGCACCCCGGCACCGGCGGCCTCGTCGACGTCGGCACGGTGACCGCCCAGCTCCTCTACGAGACCGGCGGAGCACGCTACGCGGGCCCCGACGTCACCGCCCGGCTGGACAGTGTCCGGCTGAGCCAGGACGGCCCGGACCGGGTGCGGATCGAGGGCGTCCGGGGCGAGGCGCCGCCGCCCACCCTCAAGGTCGGCCGCAACCGGCTGGGCGGCTTCCGCAACGAGGTCGTCTTCGTGCTCACCGGGCTCGACATCGAGGCGAAGGCCGCCCTGGTGCGCGAGCAGATGACCGACGCGTTCGCGCTCGCCAAGTCACCGCCCGCCGGGATCCGCTGGGAACTGGTCCGCACCGACCGCCCCGACGCGGACACCGAGGAGACGGCCGGCGCGCTGCTCCGGCTCGTCGTACGGGACCGGGACCAGGAGACCGTCGGCCGGGCGCTGACCGGAGCCGCCGTGGAACTCGCGCTCGCCAGCTACCCCGGTTTCCATGTGCTCGCCCCACCGGGAAAGGGCGCGCCCTATGGGGTCTTCGAGGATGTGTACGTCCCCCATGGCGAGGTGCCCCATGTGGCCGTCCTCCATGACGGGCGACGGATCCCCGTGCCGCCGGCCCAGGACACCCTTGTACTCCAGGACCCGCCCGAGCCACCGCTGCCGGAGCCGTACCCGGCCGGCGGTCCCACCCGGCGGGCGCCCCTCGGGCTCGTCGCCGGGGCCCGCAGCGGGGACAAGGGCGGGAACGCCAACGTCGGCGTCTGGGTGCGCTCGGACGAGGCGTGGTGCTGGCTCGCGCACACCCTGACCGTCGACGCCTTCCGCCGCCTGCTGCCCGAGACGGCCGGGTTGCCGGTCACCCGGCACCTCCTCCCCAACCTCCGCGCCCTCAACTTCACCGTCGAGGGCCTGCTCGGCGAGGGGGTGGCCGCCCAGCACCGTTTCGACCCCCAGGCCAAGGCCCTCGGCGAATGGCTCCGCTCCCGCCACCTGGACATCCCGGAGGCCCTGCTGTGACGGTCATCGAGACCACCCTCGACCCCCGCACCCCCGACCACCGGGCCAACCGCGAGGCCATGCTCGCCAAGCTCGCCGACCTGGAGGCCGAGCACGCCAAGGCCCTCGCGGGCGGCGGCCCGAAGTACGTCGAACGCCACCGGGGGCGCGGCAAGCTCCTGGCCCGCGAGCGCATCGAACTCCTCCTCGACCCCGACACCCCCTTCCTGGAGCTGTCCCCGCTGGCCGCCTGGGGCAGCGAGTATGCCGTCGGCGCCTCGCTGGTCACCGGCATCGGGATCGTCGAGGGCGTGGAGTGCCTGATCACCGCCAACGACCCGACCGTGCGCGGCGGGGCCAGCAACCCCTGGTCGCTCAAGAAGGCGCTGCGCGCCAACGACATCGCCCTCGCCAACCGGCTGCCCTGCATCAGCCTGGTCGAGTCCGGCGGCGCCGACCTGCCCTCGCAGAAGGAGATCTTCATCCCGGGCGGCGCCATCTTCCGCGACCTCACCCGCCTCTCGGCCGCCGGCATCCCCACCGTCGCCGTCGTCTTCGGCAACTCGACCGCAGGCGGCGCCTACATCCCCGGCATGTCCGACCACGTGATCATGGTCAAGGAGCGCGCGAAGGTCTTCCTCGGCGGACCGCCCCTGGTGAAGATGGCCACCGGCGAGGAGAGCGACGACGAGTCGCTGGGCGGCGCCGAGATGCACGCGCGCGTGTCGGGCCTCGCCGACTACTTCGCCGTCGACGAACCCGACGCGCTCCGCCAGGCCCGCCGCGTGGTGGCCCGCCTCAACCACCGCAAGGCCCACCCCGACCCCGGCCCCGCCGCACCGCCCAAGTACGCGGCCGACGAACTGCTCGGCATCGTCCCCGGCGACCTGAAGATCCCCTTCGACCCCCGCGAGGTGATCGCCCGCCTGGTCGACGCCTCCGACTTCGACGAGTTCAAGCCGCTGTACGGCACCAGCCTCGCCACCGGCTGGGCGAGCCTGCACGGCTACCCGGTCGGCATCCTGGCCAACGCGCAGGGCGTGCTGTTCAGCCAGGAGTCCCAGAAGGCCGCCCAGTTCATCCAGCTCGCCAACCAGCGCGACATCCCCCTCCTCTTCCTCCACAACACCACCGGCTACATGGTCGGCAAGGAGTACGAGCAGGGCGGCATCATCAAGCACGGCGCCATGATGATCAACGCGGTCAGCAACAGCCGCGTCCCGCACCTCTCCGTCCTCATGGGCGCCTCCTACGGCGCCGGGCACTACGGGATGTGCGGCCGCGCCTACGACCCCCGCTTCCTGTTCGCCTGGCCCAGCGCCAAGTCCGCCGTCATGGGTCCCCAGCAGCTCGCCGGCGTGCTCTCGATCGTCGCCCGCCAGTCGGCGGTCGCGAAGGGCCAGCCGTACGACGAGGACGGCGACGCGGCCCTGCGCGCCATGGTCGAGCAGCAGATCGAGTCCGAGTCGCTGCCCAAGTTCCTGTCCGGGCGGCTGTACGACGACGGCGTCATCGACCCGCGCGACACCCGCACCGTCCTCGGCCTGTGCCTGTCCGCCATCCACACCGCCCCCTACGAAGGCGCACGCGGCGGCTTCGGCGTCTTCCGGATGTGAGGGACCACGTGATCTCGACCCTGCTCGTCGCCAACCGCGGCGAGATCGCCTGCCGGATCTTCCGCACCTGCGCCGAACTCGGCATCAGGACCGTCGCCGTGCACTCCGACGCCGACGAGAACGCCCTCCACGCGCGCGTGGCCGACACGGCCGTACGGCTGCCGGGCTCGACACCCGCCGACACCTACCTGCGCGCCGACCTGGTGGTGAAGGCCGCCGTGAGCGCCGGCGCGGACGCCGTGCACCCCGGATACGGCTTCCTCTCCGAGAACGCCGACTTCGCGCGCGCCGTCCTCGACGCCGGCCTGGTCTGGATCGGCCCGCCGCCGGAGGCGATCGAGGCGATGGCGTCCAAGACCCGCGCCAAGGAACTGATGGGCATCGCTCCCTTGGGCGAGGTGACCGAGTCCGACCTGCCCGTGCTGGTCAAGGCGGCCGCCGGCGGCGGCGGGCGCGGCATGCGCGTCGTGCGCAGCCTCGACGACCTGGCCGCCGCGCTGGAGGGCGCACGCGCCGAGGCCGCGAGTGCCTTCGGCGACGGCGAGGTCTTCGTCGAGCCCTACCTCGAGCGCGGCCGCCACGTGGAGGTGCAGATCCTCGCCGACGCCCACGGCACGGTCTGGCCGCTCGGCACCCGCGACTGCTCACTCCAGCGCAGGCACCAGAAGGTCATCGAGGAGGCACCGGCACCCGGCCTCCCCGAAGGGCTGGTGAAGGAGCTGCACGCGCTGGCCGTACGCGCCGCCCGCTCCGTCGCCTACGTCGGCGCGGGCACCGTCGAGTTCCTCGTCGCCGACGGCCGGGCGCACTTCCTGGAGATGAACACCCGCCTCCAGGTCGAACACCCCGTCACCGAGGCCGTCTTCGGCCTCGACCTGGTCGCCGAACAGATCCGCGTCGCCGAGGGGCACCCCCTCACCCTCGACCCGCCGCACGCGCGCGGCCACGCGATCGAGGCCCGCCTCTACGCCGAGGACCCCGCCCGCGACTGGGCCCCGCAGACCGGCACCCTGCACCGCCTCGCCGTACCGGCCGGCGTCCGCCTGGACACCGGTTACACCGACGGCGACGAGATCGGCGTCCACTACGACGCCATGCTCGCGAAGGCCGTCGCCCACGCCCCCACCCGCGCGGAGGCCCTCCGCAAACTCGCCCACGCCCTCGAACAGGCCACCGTGCACGGCCCCACCACCAACCGTGACCTCCTCGTCCGCTCCCTGCGGCACGAGGAGTTCACGACGGCCCGGATGGACACCGGCTTCTACGACCGCCACCTCACCGAACTGACGGCACCCGCCCCCGACCCGCACGCCCCCCTCGCCGCCGCCCTCGCCGACGCCCACGGCCGCTCCCGCTTCGGCGGCTGGCGCAACCTGCCCTCCCAGCCCCAGACCAAGCGCTACCTGATGGCGGGCGAGGAACACGAGGCCCACTACCGGCACACCCGCGAGGGACTCACGGCGGACGGCGTACGGGTCGTGCACGCCGACGCGCGTCTCGTCGTACTCGACATCGACGGCGTACACCGCAAGTTCGAGGTGACGAGCTACGGCGACCGGATCCACGTCAACAACACCTCCCTCACCGCCCTGCCCCGCTTTGCCGATGCCAAGGCTCAGTTGGCACCGGGTTCGCTGCTGGCCCCGATGCCGGGGACGGTCGTACGGATCGCGGACGGCCTGGAGGCGGGCGCGCCGGTCGAGGCCGGCCAGCCCCTCCTCTGGCTGGAGGCGATGAAGATGCAGCACCAGATCACCGCACCGGTCACCGGCACGCTGAGCGAACTGCGGGCCGCGGTCGGCCAACAAGTAGAGCCCGGCTCTCTACTGGCGGTAGTGCAAGCAACCTAGGGGCGCTGGGGGTCCCCCCGGCCGAAGGCTGGGGGAGGAACTGCGCGACCAGCCACGACAGACCCGCACCCGAAGGAGCCACCTTGACCGCCCAGATCGAGACAGACGAACACAAGGCACTCCGCGCAGCGGTAGCCGCCCTCGGCACGAAGTACGGCCGCGACTACATCACCCGGACCGTCGCCGAAGGCCGCCACCCCACCGAACTCTGGAACGAGGCCGGAAAGCTCGGCTACCTCGGCGTCAACCTCCCGGAGGAGCACGGCGGCGGAGGCGGCGGCATCGCCGAACTCTCCATCGTCCTGGAGGAACTGGGCGCCGCGGGCTCCCCGCTCCTCATGCTCGTCGTCTCGCCCGCGATCTGCGGCACGGTGATCGCCCGCTTCGGCACCGAGGAACAGAAACGGACCTGGCTCCCCGGCCTCTCCGACGGCTCCCGCCTCATGGCCTTCGGCATCACCGAACCCGACGCCGGCTCCAACTCCCACCGCATCACCACCACCGCCCGCCGCGACCCGGCGAGCGGCGACTGGCTCCTCACCGGCCGCAAGGTCTTCATCTCCGGCGTCGACATGGCCGACGCCGTCCTGATCGTCGGCCGCACCGAGGACGCCCGCACCGGCCGCCTCAAGCCCTGCCTGTTCATCGTCCCCACGGACGCCGAGGGCTTCCACAAGCGCCCCATCGACATGGAACTGAACGCCGCCGAGAAGCAGTTCGAGCTGACCCTGGACGACGTACGGCTGCCCGCCGACGCGCTCGTCGGCGACGAGGACGCCGGCCTGCTGCAGCTGTTCGCCGGACTCAACCCCGAACGGATCATGACCGCCGCGTTCGCGATCGGCATGGGCCGCTACGCACTCTCCAGGGCGATCGAGTACGCACGCGACCGCACCGTCTGGAAGGCCCCCATCGGCGCGCACCAGGCCATCGCCCACCCGCTCGCCCAGGCCCACATCGACCTCGAACTCGCCCGCCTGATGATGCAGAAGGCCGCCCACCTCTACGACGCGGGCGACGACATCGGCGCAGGCGAGGCCGCCAACATGGCCAAGTACGCGGCAGGCGAGGCCTGCGTGCGGGCCGTCGACCAGGCCGTGCACACCCTCGGCGGCAACGGACTCACCCGGGAATTCGGGCTCGCCTCGTTGATAACGGCCGCACGCGTGGCTCGTATTGCTCCGGTGAGCAGGGAGATGATTCTCAACTACGTCTCCCACCAGACCCTCGGCCTGCCCAAGTCGTACTGAGGTCGCACGCAGGCCGAACCGAGGCCGTGACGAGGCCAGAGGCCGCCTTGGAGGAACCGTGTTCCGCAGTGAGTACGCAGACGTTCCACCCGTAGAACTCCCCATCCACGAGGCCGTCCTCGGCCACGCCGCCGCATTCGGCGACACACCCGCCCTGATCGACGGCACCGACGGCACCACCCTCACGTACGCCCAACTGGACCGGTTCCACCGGCGGATCGCGGCCGCGTTCGCCGACGCCGGCGTCCGCAAGGGCGACGTCATCGCCCTGCACAGCCCCAACACGGTCGCCTTCCCGACCGCGTTCTACGCGGCCACGCGCGCGGGCGCCTCCGTCACCACCGTGCACCCGCTCGCCACGCCCGAGGAGTTCGCCAAACAGCTCAGGGACTCCGCGGCCCGCTGGATCGTCACCGTCTCACCGCTCCTGGCAGCCGCCCGCCGGGCCGCCGAACTCGCTGGCGGCATAGCGGAGATATTCGTCTGCGACAGCGCACCCGGCCACCGCTCCCTGATGGACATGCTGACCGGCGAAGCCCCCGAGCCCGAGGTCGACATCGACCCCGTCGAGGACGTCGCCGCCCTGCCCTACTCCTCCGGCACCACCGGCGTCCCCAAGGGCGTGATGCTCACCCACCGGCAGATCGCCACCAACCTCGCCCAGCTCGAACCCGCCGTCCCGGCCGGCCCCGGCGACCGCATCCTCGCCGTCCTCCCCCTCTTCCACATCTACGGCCTCACCGCCCTCATGAACGCACCACTGCGCAAGGGCGCCACCGTCGTCGTCCTGCCCCGCTTCGACCTGGAGACCTTCCTCGCGGCCATCCAGAACCACCGCATCACCGGCCTGTACGTCGCCCCGCCGATCGTCCTCGCCCTCGCCAAGCACCCCGCCGTCGCCGCGTACGACCTGTCCTCCCTGAAGTACGTCATGAGCGCCGCCGCCCCCCTGGACGCCCGCCTCGCCGCCGCCTGCTCCGAGCGCCTCGGCCTGCCGCCGGTCGCCCAGGCCTACGGCATGACGGAACTCTCGCCCGGCACCCACGTCACCCCGCTCGACGCCCTGGACCAGGCACCGCCCGGCACCGTCGGCAAGCTCATCGCCGGCACCGAGATGCGGATCGTCTCCCTCGACGACCCGCACAAGGACATCGGCACCGGCGAACCCGGCGAGATCCTCATCCGCGGCCCCCAGGTCATGAAGGGCTACCTCGGCCGCCCCGACGCCACCGCCGACATGATCGACACCGACGGCTGGCTGCACACCGGGGACGTCGGCCACGTCGACGCCGACGGCTGGCTCTTCGTCGTCGACCGGGTGAAGGAACTCATCAAGTACAAGGGCTTCCAGGTGGCCCCCGCCGAACTGGAGGCCCTCCTGCTCACCCACCCGGGCATCGCCGACGCCGCCGTCGTCGGCGCCTACAACGAGGACGGCAACGAGATCCCGCACGCCTTCGTCGTCCGCCAGCCCACCGCAGGCGACCTCACCGAGAACGAGACCATGCTGTACGTCGCCGAACACGTCGCGCCCTACAAGCGCGTCCGCAAGGTCACCTTCATCGCCGGAGTGCCCCGCGCGGCCTCCGGGAAGATACTCCGCCGCGAACTGCGCACCCTCGCGAAGACCGCGGAACCCGAGGAGCGCCCATGACGCCGACCGGAACGCCGACCGGAACCTCCGTCGGACGCACACACACGCGTGCCGTCACCACCCTCAGCCTCGACGCCACCGCCACCCGCAACGCCCTGTCCGCCACCCTCGTCGCCGAACTCGCCGAGGCCCTCACCGACTGCACCAAGGACCCCGACGTCCGCGCCGTCGTCCTCACCCACACCGGTACCACCTTCAGCGCCGGCGCCGACCTGCGCGACCCGCCCGACCCCGACGCCCTCGTGGGCCTCCTGCGCCAGATCGTCGAACTGCCCAAACCCGTCGTCGCCCGCGTCACCGGCCACGTCCGCGCCGGCGGCCTCGGCCTCCTCGCCGCCTGCGACATCGCCGCCGCCTCCACCGACTCCACCTTCGCCTTCACCGAGGTACGCATCGGCGTCGCCCCCGCGGTGATCTCCCTGTCCCTCCTTCCGCGCACCGACCCCCGCGCCCTCGCCCGCTACTACCTCACCGGCGAACGCTTCGGCCCCACCGACGCCGTCCACCTCGGCCTCCTCACCACCACGGCCGACGACGTCGACACCGCCCTCGAACCCGTCCTCGACGGCCTGCGCCGCTCCGCCCCCCACGCCCTGGCCGAGACGAAACAGCTGCTCACGGCTAGGGTGCTGGAGACATTCGACCGGGACGCGGCTACCCTCACCGCACTCTCGGCCCGGCTGTTCTCCTCCGACCAGGCCCGCGAGGGGATGACGGCCTTCCTCGAACGACGGGACGCAGCGTGGGTGGTGTGAACACGGGGGCGGGCACGGCGGAACGCGCCCCCAAACAGGACCGCAGCCGGGCCACCCGGCAGCGGCTCCTGGAGGCCGCCGTCGC
The DNA here is from genome assembly GCF_040702065.1 of Streptomyces sp. NPDC086777. Classification (NCBI taxonomy): domain Bacteria; kingdom Bacillati; phylum Actinomycetota; class Actinomycetes; order Kitasatosporales; family Streptomycetaceae; genus Streptomyces; species Streptomyces sp. NPDC086777. The sequence continues at coordinate 234,924 of NZ_JBFBJI010000007.1, forward strand.
CTGCCTCGCCGAACACGGCTGGACCGGCTCCACGGTCGCCGTCGTCGCCGAACGCGCCGGCGTCTCCCGCGGCGCCGCCCAGCACCACTTCCCGACCCGCGAGGACCTCTTCACCGCCGCCGTCGAATACGTCGCCGAAGAACGCTCCACGGCCCTGCGCGCCCTGTTCCCGCAGGGCGCGGCCGACGACCGCGAAGCAGTCGTCTCCGCCCTCGTCGACCTCTACACCGGCCCCCTCTTCCGCGCCGCCCTCCACCTCTGGGTCGCCGCCTCCAACGAGGACCAGCTCCGCCCCCGCGTCACCGAACTGGAAGCCCGCGTAGGCCGCGAGACCCATCGCATCGCCGTCGACCTCCTCGCCGCCGACGAATCCCACCCCGGCACCCGGGAGACCGTCCAGGGGCTCCTCGACATGGCGAGAGGCCTGGGCCTCGCCAACCTCCTCACGGACGACAGGACGAGGCGGGAGCGAGTGGTGACGCAGTGGGCGGCACTGCTGGACGAGGTCCTCTGAGCATCGGGGCGCGCAGCGCCACAGCCCCTCTAATGGGCGATATCCCCGTACCCCTCGATGTCCTGCGGCCTCCGCACCCCCGGCCCCACATACTCCGCCGACGGCCGCACCAACCGCCCCGTCCGCTTCTGCTCAAGAATGTGCGCCGACCACCCCGCCGTCCGCGCACACGTGAACATCGACGTGAACATGTGCGCCGGCACCTCCGCGAAGTCCAGCATGATCGCCGCCCAGAACTCCACATTGGTGGCGAGCACACGATCCGGCCGCCGATTGTGGAGCTCCTCCAGCGCCGCCTTCTCCAGCGCCTCCGCGATCTCGAACCGCGGCGCACCCAGCTCCCGCGCCGTCCGCCGCAGCACCCGCGCCCGCGGATCCTCCGCCCGGTACACCCGGTGCCCGAACCCCATCAGCCGCTCACCCCGGTCCAGCGCCCGCCTCACGTACCCCACCGCGTCCCCGGTCCGCTCGATCTCCTCGATCATCCCGAGCACCCGCGACGGTGCACCCCCGTGCAACGGCCCCGACATGGCCCCCACCGCACCCGACAGCGCCGCGGCGACATCCGCACCGGTCGAGGCGATCACCCGCGCCGTGAACGTGGACGCGTTCATCCCGTGCTCGGCGGCCGAGGTCCAGTAGGCGTCCACGGCCGCCACGTGCTTCGGATCCGGCTCCCCACGCCACCGGATCATGAACCGCTCGACCACCGAGTGCGCCTTGTCGATCTCCCGCTGCGGCACCATCGCCAGCCCCTGCCCGCGCGCGGACTGGGCCACGTACGACAGCGCCATGACCGCGGCCCGCGCCAGATCGTCCCGGGCCTGCTCGGCGTCGATGTCCAGCAGCGGCTTCAGCCCCCACACCGGCGCGAGCATCGCGAGCGCCGACTGCACGTCCACCCGGATGTCACCCGAATGGACGGGGATCGGGAACGGCTCGGCCGGCGGCAGCCCCGGATTGAAGGCCCCGTCCACCAGCAGCCCCCACACGTTCCCGAACGAGACGTGCCCGACCAGATCCTCGATGTCGACGCCCCGGTACCGCAGGGCGCCGCCCTCCTTGTCCGGTTCGGCGATCTCCGTCTCGAACGCGACGACTCCTTCGAGCCCAGGCACGAAGTCGGACATGGGGCGGCTCCTCATGGGTGTAGGCGGAGGCAACTGCACCATAACCCCGAGTGCCACAGTTGGGGACCCCAGCGGCACTCAGTGCCACGATAGGTGTGCGTCACATGTGCCCCGTACCCATATGCGCATACGGCAGGATGACCGCGTGACCGATCGCGACGCCGCCGCCACCGACGAACCCGTCCTCGACCCCGCCGCGATGCGCAAGCACTACCGGGCCGAGGGATTCGAGGAGCACGACCTGGCCGCCCACCCCATGGACCAGTTCACCCGCTGGTTCGAACAGGCCGCGCGGGCCGCCGCCGACGGCATGATCTACGAACCCAACGCGATGGTCCTCGCCACCGCCGACGCCGAGGGCCGCCCCAGCTCCCGCACGGTCCTGATGAAGCAGTACGACACCCGCGGCTTCGTCTTCTACACCAACTACGACTCCCGCAAGGCCCGGGACCTCGCCGCGAACCCGTACGTCTCGCTGGTCTTCCCCTGGCACGCCATCGCCCGCCAGGTCGTCGTCGCCGGCACCGCCCGCCGCACCGGCCGCGACGAGACCGCCGCCTACTTCCGCACCCGCCCGCACGGCTCCCAGCTCGGCGCCTGGGCCAGCACCCAGTCCACGGTCATCTACTCCCGCGCCGAACTCGACGCCTCCTACGCGGAGCTCAGCGCCCGCTACCCCGAGGGCGAACAGGTCCCGGTCCCCCCGCACTGGGGCGGCTTCCGCATCGCCCCCCAGACCGTCGAGTTCTGGCAGGGCCGCCAGAACCGCCTCCACGACCGTCTCCGCTACGTCGCCGACCCCGCCGGCACCTGGCACGTGGAACGCCTCAGCCCCTGAGGCCCCCCGCGGGCCGTCCATACGGCCGAAAACGCAGACGACCCGCGAGCTCGGGTCCCTCCGCCATACGGCGAAGAAGCCGGCCGGACGTACCGGCGAGCTCGCGGGTCGGGTGACTGCATTGGATTGGGCCGGCTGCGTGTTTCGAGCACACGCTGGTCCGGCACCGCACATCGTGTGGTGGCGAGCCGCTAGCCCGCAGCCACCTCGCGCGTCCGGGTTTCACTCATGTACCCGATCACCTCCTTTCGGCGTACGGCCACACTAAGAAGCTCCTCGGACGGACTCAACTGTTTTTTTGGAGATGCTTGCGGGGGCGCCTCCAGCTGGGCGCTGTGGCCGTACCCGTCGCCTCGCTGCAGCAGCCGCGGATTCCGGTGCGGGACATTGAGACGGCCTTGCGGCGTGGCGAGGCTGTGCTGCCCCCCGGCCCGGACGGAAATGCGTCCGGGCCGCGTACCCGCCCACCTTCCCGAGGGGACGACGGCACGGACGAGGTCCCCTGTGACCTACCCGAAATGCTGCTTGGTACGGGAGCGCTGCCAGGAGAGACATTCGGCAGCCGGCTGTCGGTGCGGATCAGTACCCGCGAGGCACACCGGCCCGGCATCACCCGGTCCTGGTCAGTAGCGTTCCGTGCATGACAAAGCGATGGGTGATGTCCCGTGGGTTGCGGATCGGGCTCGTGGACGGTGCTGGTGGGGGGTTGGAGGAGTGGCGGTATGTGCACAACGTCGTGGTGCCGCCGGCCGCCATGTCGGCGGGGGAGGCGCGGGAGCGGCTGGTGCGGGGCTATCGGCTGGAGAACGCGTACGACGGGGACGTGCTCGTGGGGTGTTCGACCGTGCGGCCTGTCGTCGGTGGGGTGGGGACGGTGATCGCGCGGGTGCTGCCGGAGTTCCGGCGGCGGGGCTTCGGGACGGCGCTGTACGAGCACGTGCTCGGGTACGCGCGCGGGCAGGGTGCCGAGGTCGTCGAGACGTGTGTGCTGGGTGTCAACGAGGACGGGGTGCGGTTCGCCCGGCGGCACGGGTTCGTCGAGGTGGAGCGGTACGTGCTCGACGGGGAGAGCGACGAGTGGGTGGATCTGCGGCTCGTGCTGTGAGGCGGTGGCGGGCGGCGGGTTGCAACGATTCCTTCAATCTTGCGGGAACACAGTGTGGGCTGCGTCACGTTCGAGTTGAATGAAGGGCAGTGAGTGAGCCTGATGGGGGTCCAGGTGAGTGCTTCCCGGCGTAGTGGGGCCACGGACGAGCTGGGGCCCGACGAGCCCGAGCCGGAGCGGGATGCTCCGGAGGACTCGGGCGGGTCCGACCTGCTCGCGGCGCTGCTCGACGGCATGGACGCGGCACTGTGTGCCTTCGACGCGGACGGTTTCGTCACCCACTGGAACCGTGAGGCCGAGCGGATCCTGGGGTGGACGGCGGGCGAGGCGGTGGGCCGGCACGGGTTCGCCGGGTGGGCGGTGCGTGAGGCGGACGCGGACGAGGTCGAGGGGCGGCTGTTGTCCGCCATGCATGCTCCGGGGCGCCAGGTGCACGAGTTCGCGCTGCTCACGAAGGACGGCGGGCGGGTGCTCGTGCGGACGCAGTCGGCGGCCGTACGGGGGCCGGACGGGAAGCCCGCGGGGGTGTACTGCGCGTTCAGCGAGGTGCACGCGCAGATCGACCTGGAGCGGTCGATCGCGCTGAGCGAGGCGCTGTTCGAGGACGCTGCCTGGGGTGTGGTGGTCGTGGACGCGGATCTGCGGCCGGCCGTCGTCAACGCGTATGCCGCGCGGGCGCTCGGTATCGGGCGTACGTCGGCGCTGGGGCGGCCGCTGGGGGAGTTGCTGGCACTGGGTGTGGAGGACCTGGAGAGCGCGCTGACGCACGTGCTGGCCGAGGGGGCGCCGCCGGCGCCGGCCGAGATGTGGGTGAGCGTGCGGACGGCGGAGGGCGAGCAGCGGCGCTGCTGGCGGTCGGGGTTCCTGCGGCTGGCGTCGCCGCTGGCGGAGGAGCCGGTGCCGCTCGGGGTCGGCTGGCTGTTCGTGGACGTCACGGAGGCCAGGCAGGCCGAGCAGGAGGCGGCGATGCTGCGCTTCCGGGCCAACCAGCTGCATCGTGCGGCCCGTGCGGCCGCGGAGTGCGAGGACCCGGCGGAGGCGGCGACGGTCCATCTGGACTTCGCGCTGGCCGGGTTCGCCGATCATGCGGTGATCGACCGGGTGGTGGGCGGTTCGCGGGCCGACGGGGAGGTGGGGCCGGTGCGGCTGGTGCGGATCGCGGCCACGCCGTCGGGGGCGCCGGGGCCGAGCATGCTGACGGGCGCGGCGGGGCTGCCGGTGCGCTACGAGGAGGGGCATCCGGCGTTGCAGTGCGTGGCGCGGGCCGGGAGTGTGCGGGCGGACGCCGGTTCGGTGCCGCTGGACCGGGCGCGGGCCTGGGCGCTGGACCGGCAGTGGCCCGGGGACGCGGTGCATGCGTTGTGCGCGGTGCTGCGCAGCCGGGGCCGGACGCTGGGCGTCGTGACGTTCCTGCGCGGGGCGGGCCGCAGCCGCTTCGAGCGCGCGGACGCGACGTACGCCGAGGACGTGGCCGTACGCATCGCCACCGCGCTGGATCTCGCCCACCTCGCGAAGGACCGTCCCGCGGGCTGAGCCTGCCGTCAGAGGGCCTTCAGGACACGGTCGAGGGCCGCGCGGCCCACGGGCCCCCAGTGCGGTTTGCCACCGGGCAGGCCCCGGTCTCCGTTTTGGCCCATGAGCATCAGGAAGAGGCTCTTCATCGCGGCCAGTCCGCGGGCGCGCCGGATCGCCGCCTCGTCCGCACGGGCGTAGGCGTCGAAGAACCGTGCGGCCGTGCCGGCGGGCAGCAGTACCCATGCGGCGGCGAGGTCCCATGCCGGATCACCGGCGGACAGGGCACCGAAGTCGACGATGCCCGAGAGCGTTCCGTCCGAGACGACGACGTTCGCGGGATGGAGGTCGCCGTGCACCCACGTGGGTGGTCCCTGCCACGCCCGGGCGGTGACGGCGTCGTCCCAGACGGCCCGGATGCCGGCGGCGGTGTCGCGGGGGGCGACGGCGCGGAGGAGGTTCTCGAAGCCGTCCGAGTGGTTCCCGGGACGGTCACCGCGGTCCGTGGCGACCGGGGCGTCGGCGGGCGCCGGCGCGTGGAGGGCCCGGAGGAAGTCCGCCAGTGTGTCGGCCGCGTGGGTGCCGCGGCTGATCGAGTCGTGGTCCAGCGGCTCGCCGGGAACCCACGTCATCACGGTCCAGTGCTTGGGGAAGCGCTCCGACGGTTCGCCGAACCGCACCGGGGTCGGCACCGGGAGGGGCAGCCGCGGGGCCAGCACGGGCAGCCACCGCCGCTCGTTGAGCTGGAGTTCCGGGGTGGGGTCCATGCGCTGCATGCGCACGGCCAGTTCGTCCCCGAGCCGCCACATCTGGTTGCCCCAGCCGCCCGCGACCTCGCGGACGGCCAGGTCCGCGAGGTCGGGATGCTGTTCCCGCAGCAGGTCGCGGACCAGGTCCGCGCTGATCTCGATCTCGGTTCCGGTCATGTGGGGTCACGGTAGCGAGGCGCGCGGCAAAGCGGTGGCCGTTGCCGGGCTTCAGTGCTGGTAGAAGATCCGGTCGTGGTACTGCTCGAAGACGCGGGCGTTCCACTCGTGGCCGCCGTCGACGTTGCCGGAGCGCAGCAGCGGGGGTTCGGTGCCGCGGTCGGCGAGGGTGGCGGCGGTGGTGGCCAGAACCGCCTGGAGCAGGGCGCTGGTGACGACGGTGGAGGCGGGCGCGAAGGGCGCCGGGATGGTGTCGAGGGTGAGTTCGGCGTCGCCTACGGCGATCTTCGAGTCGAGGACGATGTCGCAGTGGTCCTTGAGGTAGGTGCCGGAGGCGTGCCGGGAGGTGGTCTCGGTGGCGTACGCGACCGATGTCACGCCGATGACCTTGGCGCCGCGGTCGCGGGCGCTGACGGCCATCTCGACGGGCAGCGCGTTGCGGCCGGAGAGGGAGATGATCACGAGGGCGTCGCCGGCGCGCAGGGGTGAGGTGTCGAGGACGGCGGTGGCGAGTCCGTCGACGCGTTCGAGGCGGGAGCCGAGGGTGGCGGGCATGACGTCGACGCCGACGAGGCCGGGGGCGGCAAGGAGGTTCATGAGGGCGAGGCCGCCGGCGCGGTAGACGACGTCCTGGGCGGCGAGGGAGGAGTGCCCGGCGCCGAAGGCGAAGAGGCGGCCGCCGGCGGTGACGGTGTCGGCGAGGAGGACGCCGGCGGCGGCGATGGTCTCGGCCTCCTCGTCGCGGACCCGTTGCAGGAGGCCGATGGCGGCGTCGAAGAACAGGTCGGCGGGTGTGCCGTCGCTCATGCGGTGCCCCTTCGCGGCGTCAGCGTCAGCGTGTGTGTCGCGGATCACCCTCAGGTCTGGACCAGTGCGGTGTCAATACGGCCGGTGGTTCGGGCGGACGGACGGCGGACGGCGGGCGGGCGACGGGAGGCGGGGGACGGGGGGCGGTGGACGGGGGCAGGGATGCTCACCGCGTATCTCCCGCCTGCACGCCTGCACGCCTGCACGCCTGCACGCCTGCACGCCTGCACGCCTGCACGCCTGCACGCCTGCACGCCTGCACGCCTGCACGCCTGCACGCCACCGTGCAGGCAGGGGGAGAAACTGCGCGGCCGGCCCCCGGGCCGCGGGTGGAGGTCGGCCCGTACCCCCCGTTTTTCCGGTGTCCCCCGCTTGTCAGTGGGATCCGGCAGAATTGGTTGCAGGGCCAGCGCACGCCGCCGGGGCTTCCGGCAGAGGTAATCGAGGGGCACGAATGTCCGGACTGATCGACACCACGGAGATGTATCTCCGCACCATCCTCGAACTCGAAGAGGAAGGCGTTGTCCCCATGCGCGCCCGCATCGCGGAGCGGCTCGACCAGAGCGGGCCGACGGTGAGCCAGACGGTGGCACGGATGGAGCGGGACGGTCTGGTGTCCGTCGCCACCGACCGGCACCTGGAGCTGACCGACGAGGGGCGCAGGCTGGCGACGCGTGTGATGCGCAAGCACCGGCTCGCCGAGTGCCTGCTGGTCGACGTGATCGGCCTGGAGTGGGAGCAGGTGCACGCCGAGGCGTGTCGTTGGGAGCACGTGATGAGCGAGGCCGTGGAGCGGCGGGTGCTCGAGCTGCTGCGGCACCCCACCGAGTCGCCGTACGGCAACCCGATCCCGGGGCTGGAGGAGCTGGGCGAGAAGGACGGTGCGGATCCGTTCCTGGACGAGAGCATGGTGTCGCTGGCCGACCTGGACCCGGGGGCGGACGGCAAGACGGTGGTCGTGCGCCGGATCGGCGAGCCCATCCAGACCGACGCGCAGCTGATGTACACGCTGCGGCGGGCGGGTGTGCAGCCCGGCTCGGTGGTGAGCGTGACGGAGGCGGCCGGCGGGGTGCTGGTGGGCAGCGGCGGCGAGGCGGCCGAGCTGGAGGCGGACGTCGCCTCCCACGTGTTCGTCGCCAAGCGCTGAGCGTCCCGGGCGCGTCGTTCAACTTCCTTTGCTCGTGGGGAAGTTGACGTCCGCCGTCGGTCTCTCCGGCGGGCGTGTCGAACGCGTCGAATCCAAGATTCAGTGCGCCGAATCGCAGCGCTGGAACGTTTCGCGTGCGAGGCTGTCGCGAGAGGCATATGACCTGAGGGGGCGGGAGGATGTGCCGAAGACATGGGATTGGCCCCGGCACCCTTCGGTGCCGGGGCCTGTCCTCCCCAGTGCTGACCCGGAGCCCCGAGCTCCCAGGGTCATCCCCGCGGACCGTTTTCCCCGAGCGGCCCGCCCCCCGCAGAACAAATCCCCCCGGCGCCGCCGATCATGCCTGGCGAGGGGTCACTCGAATGAGGGGTGTTGCCCGCAGGAACCCGATTTTCGAATAGGGGTTCGATAGTCTGCAGTGGTAGCGGAGCACCAGGAAGCGATACGAGGCGACACTAGGCACGCGGAGCTAGGGGGGTGCCAGGCCCATGGCACGGCGCATCGACGTGACAGGAGCCGGCGGCGTACACCTCGCCGCCTGGGAGTTCGCGGACCCGCCCAAGACGGAGGATCCGGACCACTCCTCTCCCGGGGTGCTGTTACTGCACGGCCTGATGGGCCGCGCCTCGCACTGGGCGTCCACCGCCCGCTGGCTCTCCGGCCGGCACCCTGCCGTCGCCCTCGACCAGCGCGGCCACGGCCAGAGCGACAAGCCCCCGCAGGCCGCCTACACCCGCGAGGCGTACGTCGAGGACGCGGCCGCCGCCGTGGAGCAGCTGGACCTCGCCCCGGCCGTGCTCATCGGCCACGCCATGGGCGCGCTGACCGCCTGGCAGCTCGCCGCGAAACGCCCCGAGCTGGTGCGCGGCCTGATCATCTGCGACATGCGGGCCTCCGCGCTCGGCGCGGCCTCGCAGCGCGAGTGGGCCGACTGGTTCAGGTCCTGGCCCGTTCCCTTCGCGACGCTCGCCGACGTACGCAAGTGGTTCGGCGAGGACGACCCCTGGGTGGAGCGCCCGAACCCCGCCCGCGGCGAGTTCTACGCCGAGGTGATGCACGAGTGCGCCGACGGCTGGCGGCCGGTCTTCGACCCCGACCGGATGCTGAGCTCCCGGGAGACCTGGGTGTACGACGCGCACTGGGAGGAGCTGGCCCAGGTGCCGTGCCCCACGCTGGTCGTGCGCGGGGTGGACGGGGAGCTGGGGCGGGCCGAGGCGCAGGAGATGGTCCGGGTGCTGCCGAGGGGGGAGTACGCCGAGGTGGCCGATGCGGGGCACCTGCTGCCGTACGACCACCCGGACGCCTGGCGCGCGGCAGTCGAACCCTTTCTCGATCGGGTTCTTGACCGAGTGGGCGACTGACCGCGCCGGTCCGATCCGCCGCTGAACGGCCTGTGCGCCGCCGTCCGCCGCCGTCAGCCCTTGCTGACGGCCGTCAGGATCTCCGGCAGGCAGGCGGCCGTGCGCGGTGCCGCCAGGCGCAGCCCCGCCCACGTGATCCCCGCCGCGTAGGCCGCCCCCACCGGCAGCAGCAGCCAGGTCCACGCGTCGCCCCCCGCGCTCACGTTCAGCGCGATCGTCAGGGCGATGACGGGCGAGCAGAGCAGGGCCGCCGCGACCATGCCCCCGAAGATCGCGATCCAGGCGAGGCCGGCCTGGCCGGGGGCGACGTTCTTGTGGCCCTCCTGGGGGATGGAGTACGGGAACCGGGCGGAGGTCCAGGCGCCGGTCGCCAGCATCGCGCCGAGCAGGGCGAAGGAGAGGCCGAGCACCTCGGGCAGCCGGCGCCAGTCGCCCAGCATCGCCGTGGTCAGGACGGTCACCAGGGTGGCGTACGGCACGGTGATCACCAGCAGGGCCAGCGCCCGCCCGCGCAGTTCGGCGTAGGCGTCCCGCGCGGACGAGATGGTCGTCGCCACCATCCAGAAGGCGGAGGTGTCCTGCCCGAACTGGTTGTACATCTGGATGCCGAGCATCCCGGCGGCGAAGCACGCGAAGTAGATCGACCCGGTGCCCTGCAGGGCGTTGAAGACGGGCACGATCAGGCCGATGGCCAGCGAGGTCACCCAGGCGGCCTTGGTCTTGGGGTCGCGCCAGACGTAGCGCAGGCTGCGCGCCATGACCGTACCGGTACGCCCGCCGGGCAGCAGCCGTCCCAGACCGCCGCCCTGCGGCGAACGGCTCCGGACGGCCGCGTCGGGCGCCTGGAGCGTGGAACCGTCGGGTGAGGTCATCAGCCGGGTCAGCGTCCGCGCCCAGGCGCCGACGAGCAGCGCCAGCGCGGCCAGGGACAGGCCGAGCTGGAGGAGCGCCGTGCCGTACGCCCCCTCGCTCGCCGAGTGCACCGCGCCGATCGCCGACGCGGGCGGCAGCCACCGCAGCACGTCGGCGACCGGTGCGAGCCGCCCGAGCCCGGCCGAACCGAGGCTCTGGGCGCCGAAGTTGACGAGCTGCGCCCCCACGGCGACGACCAGGCCGCTCAGGACGGCCAGGTCCCGCCCCTTGCGGCTGCTGAGCAGCCGTACGTTCGCGGTGGCCACGGTGCGCGCGAGGGCCACGCAGACCAGCAGCGCGAGGACGACGGCGATCACCGCGACGCCGTAGCCGGCCGCGCCGTGCGCCACCGACACCGCGCAACCCACCAGCAGCAGCAGGCTGAACAGCGGGCCGATGCCGACCAGCGAGGCGGCCAGCAGGGCCCGCACCAGCGGCCGGGGCCGCAGCGGGAGCATCACCAGCCGGGTCGGGTCCAGGGTCTCGTCGCCGCTCGGGAAGAACAGCGGCATGAAGGCCCACCCCAGGGCCAGTACGGCGGCCCCCAGGACGGCCACCGCGTCCGCGTGCGCGTGTCCGCGCAGCAGGACCAGGCCCAGCAGCTGCAGGGCCGCGAACAGCAGCGCGACGACCGCCGACGCGACGAACGCGGCCCGCCGGCCGCCGGACTGCCGCAGCCCGTTGCGCAGCAGCGACAGCTTCAGCCGTACGACGGTGGCGGTCACGTCCGTCATCGGGCCGCCCCGCCGCCCAGCCAGTCCAGGTCGGAGGCCGTGTCCCGGCCGCTCGCCCCGACGAGTTCGAGGAACGCGGCCTGGAGGGTGGGATGCGTCCCGCGCACGTCCTCCAGCGTCCCGGTCGCGCGGATCCGCCCGGCCGCCAGCACCGCGACCCAGTCGCACAGCGACTCGACGAGCTCCATCACGTGGGAGGAGAAGACGACGGTCGCGCCGGAGGCGGTGTACCGCTCCAGCACGCCCCTGATGGTCTGCGCGGACACCGGGTCGACGCCCTCGAACGGCTCGTCCAGGAAGAGGACTTCGGGGTTGTGGAGGAGAGCGGCGGCGAGCCCGGTCTTCTTGCGCATGCCGGTCGAGTAGTCGACGACGAGTTTGTGCTGGGCGCCGGCGAGGTCGAGCACGTCGAGGAGCTGGGTGGCCCGCTTGTCGACCTCGGCGCCGGGGAGGCCGCGCAGGCGGCCGGCGTAGCCGAGCAGTTCGCGGCCGGAGAGCCGTTCGAAGAGGCGGAGCCCTTCGGGGAGGACGCCGATGCGGGCCTTCACGGCCACCGGGTCCCGCCACACGTCGTGACCGACGACCTCGACGGAGCCCTGATCCGGGCGGAGCAGCCCGGTCACCATGGAGAGCGTGGTGGTCTTGCCGGCGCCGTTGGGCCCGACCAGCCCGACGAACTTCCCGGCGGGCAGCGACAGGTCGATCCCACCGACGGCCACCTGCTGCCCAAACCGTTTCCAGAGCCCACGAACACGTACGGCATCGGTCATGCCAGCACCCTACGTGGGCGCCGAGGGTGAGGCCGGGGGGTGGGGACGCTTACCGGCGCTTGCAGGGTGCCTCCCCCAGCCTTCGGCCGGGGGTACCCCCAGTGCCCGCCCGTGCCACCCTGCGGCACGCCTGCCCGCAGCTGGGGTGCTGTGAAAGGAGCGGCCGGACAGCGCCCCGTCAGGGGCGCGCGGAACGGCGCGGTCAGCCACACCGCACCCGCGGCCGCCCACGACACCGCACCCGGCAGCCCACGACACCGCACCCGGCAGCCCAGTAGGCGCCGCTACCGGTCCCGCCCGCACGCGTACGCCAACGGCGAGAGCAACTCCTCCGCATCCGGCAGCCACCGGTTCGCGGCCGTCGGCCGGCACGCCCACTGCACGGCCCCCCGCGACCCGTACCGCGTCGGCGGCGCCGGCACGTACGCCCCCTCGCCCAGCGCCGTGAGATCCAGCGACGCGGGCGACCAGCCCAGCTTCCGGACCAGGTCCGGCACCTTCACCGACGCCCCGGGAAGGACGAAGAACTGCATCCGGCGGTCGGGCGTCAGGGTCACCGGCCCCAGCGTCAGCTCCATCCGCTCCATGCGCGCCAGCGCGAGAAACCCCGCCGTCTCCGGGACGGACAGCGCGTCGAAGGTACGTCCCGTCGGCAGCAGGATCGACGCGGTCGGCTGCTTCTGCCACATCCGGCGCGCCACCGTCGCACTACCGGTGGCCTGCGTCGCCCAGTCCGGGCGCGCAGCGTGCGCGCCGGGCGCGCCGCACGCGACCTCACCGCAGGAACAGCGTTGCACCCCCTCGACCGCTTCCAGCCAGGTGCCGGGAAAGACGTCCCAGTGGCGCTCCTCGGCGTAGCGTACGGCGGTCTCCAGCAGCGATTCCCCGCGCTGCTTCGGAATCTGGGCGGCTTCGGCGCCGGCGATCGTCTCTTCCACGCTCAACACAACTCCCGCACCCACCTGGAGTTACGGGCGTAACGCGCGCGGGGGAGGAGCATCCTTCCCGCAACTGGGGCGCATGGATGCATGTGTGGGGGCGCGCAGGAGGAACCGGGGCGTGAGCGGGTAGTCACACGTGGGGGGTTGGCGGCGGCCGTGCCCGCGATTCCGCCGCCTTTACCCGGCAATCCTCGCATGTCCCGCATTTTCGGTATGTCCGCTGGGCAGTGATCGCAAGGGCCGGATCTTTTCCCTACAGGGAGTTCGCAGGGGGTACGCCATGGCCGCAAGGCCGCTTGTCGCGCGGCAGCCGAACGAACGGTTGCAGGCGCTCATCCAGGAGGCGGGGTGCTCGAACGCCGGGCTGGCCCGCCGGGTCAACATGTGCGGCGCCGAGCACGGTCTCGACCTCCGGTACGACAAGACGTCCGTGGCCCGCTGGCTGCGCGGCCAGCAGCCGCGGGGCCGCGCGCCCGCGATCATCGCCGAGGCGCTGGGACGCAAGCTGGGCCGTACGGTCACGATCGACGAGATCGGCATGGCCAACGGCAAGAACCTGGCCTCGGGCGTCGGCCTCCAGTTCTCGCCGACCGTGCTGGGCGCCATCGAGCAGGTCTGCGAACTGTGGCGCAGCGACGTGGGGCGCCGGGACTTCCTGTCCGGTTCCTCGGTCGCCGCGTCCGCGCTGGTGGAGCCCAGCCGGGACTGGCTGATCTCGGCACCGGACGCGCAGGTGGCCCGGCAGGCGGGGCCGCGGGTCGGGCAGTCGGACGTCGCGGCCGTGAAGGCGATGACGCAGGCGCTCACCGACCTCGACCACCAGTTCGGCAGCGGGCATGTGCGGCCGGTCGTCGTGCACTACCTCAACAGCGTCGTCTCCGGGCTGCTGGCCGGCTCCTACCGGGAGTCCGTGGGGCGGGAGTTGTTCGCCGCGGTCGCCCGGCTCACCGAGCTGGCCGGGTACATGGCCGTCGACACCGGGCAACCCGGTCTCGCCCAGCGGTACTACATCCAGTCGCTGCGCCTGGCCCAGGCGGCGGGCGACCGCGGCTACGGCGGCTACGTGCTCGCCTCCTCCATGAGCCACCTCGCCGCGCAGCTCGGCAACCCGCGCGAGATCGCCCAGTTGGCACGGGCGGCGCAGGAAGGGGCGCGGGGTCGCGTGACGCCGCGCGCGGAGGCGATGTTCTTCGCGGCCGAGGCGCGCGGCCACGCCCTGCTGGGCGATGTGCGGTCGGCGCAGGTGGCGTCCGGGCGGGCGGTGTCGGCGATGGAGGCGGCCGACCCGGCGTCCGGGGACGACCCGGCGTGGATCAGGCACTTCGACGAGGCCTATCTGGCCGACGAGTTGGCGCACTGCCACCGCGACCTGGGCCAGGCCGAGGCGGCCGCCAGGTGCGCGCAGCAGTCGCTGGACGGGCATCCGGAGACCCGGGCGCGACGCCGGGCGATCGGCTATGTGCTCCTCGCCACAGCGCAGGTGCAGCAGCGCGAGATCGAACAGGCCTGTGCCACCGGGACGAAGGCGGTCGAGCTGCTGGAGACGGTCCGCTCCAACCGGGGTGCCGAGTACCTGGAGGACTTCCAGCAGCGCTTGGAGCCGTTCCGGGACGAACCCGTGGTCAGGGAGTTCGGAGCACGTCTGGATCTGCAGGCGGCCGCATGAATTCCTGCCCCGCGGCCGCGTGAACGTGTGGGAAACCACACGGTGCCGCGCAAGAAGCGGCATGTACAGCGCACCGCGGGGCGGATCCGTTACTGCCGCCGCAGGTGACAAGATCGCGCCCTTGGCTGCGTGGCACCTTGCTGAGGGGACCCGGTAGCGTGAGCCCGATTCACAAGGTCCCCCATTAGTAGGAGTCCCGGTGACGCAGAGTGGACAGGGCGAGCCCGCGCGCGAAGGCATCGTGCTGCCCTCCGACGGTGGCGAGCCGCTGCTGCCGGGTATGACGGGCAGCCCCGTCCCCGCAGCGCAGCCGCCCGCCCCGGCCGCCGCGCCGCCCGAGGGCCAGTCCTGGGGTCAGCCGTGGGGCCCCGGCCACCAGGGCAACCAGTCGAGCCCGCAGCCCGGCCAGGACTGGCCGCAGGCGGCCGGCCAGGAGTGGGCCGCTCCGGAGCAGCTCCCGGCCGCCTGGAACGCCCAGTCGCAGGCGGCCCAGGCCCACACCGGCCAGGCGGCCCGGTCCCAGGGCCCCGGCGCCGGTCCGCTTCCGCCGGAGGGACCGGCCGCCCCGTCGTACGGCGGCGGCTACGAGCAGTCCTACGGTTACGGCGCCTCCCAGCCCCAGCAGCCGTACGGCGCACCGCTGCCCCCGGCCGCCGGCCAGGACCCCTACGGTGCTCCCGGCGCCGCGCTGCCGCCCGCCGTCCCGCAGGGCGGCCACGGCGGCTACGGCGGTGCGCCCTCGTCCGCTGACGAGGGCGCGACCCAGTACATACCGCCGGTGCCCGCCGGGCCGGCGGACGAGGGCGCCACGCAGTTCATACCGCCGGTGCCCCTGGCCTCCGAGGGGGCCACCCAGCTCATACCGCCGGTGGGCCCCGGCGCGCTGCCGCCCGAGATGTCCCACGAGCGGAACGCCTACCTCGGCGGCCCTCCCGCCGCGCACTCCGACGCCGACGCCACGCAGTACATCGCGCCGTACCCGGCGGCCGGCGCGCAGGGCGGCGACCGCCAGCCGCCCGCCGAGTTCGACAACCTCTTCCGCAGCGCGCCCGGCGGCGAGCCCCCGGCCGCGTCCACGGCCCAGCTGCCGCGTTTCCAGCAGCAGCCCCAGGGCGGCTACCAGCAGCCGCCCGCGTACACGCCGCCCCCGGCGTCGTACGACCACCACGACGACGACGGCGGTGGCGGCCGGGGCGGCCGCGGCGGCAGGTCGAAGGTGCCGCTGATCGCGGCCGTCGGGATCGGCATCGCCGTGCTCGGCATCGGCGCCGGGGCCATGTTCAGCGGGGGCGGTGGGGGCTCGGACGACGCGAACAAGACGGTTTCCGCGTCCACGTCGGCCTCCGAGGATTCCTCGTCGGGCGCGGCCGACCCCGCGAAGGCGCAGGCCGTCGCACTGGACAAGCTGCTCGCCGACAGCGGCAGCAGCCGCGCCTCGGTGATCAACGCCGTCGCCCAGGTCAAGCAGTGCAAGGACCTCGACGGCTCCGCCTCCGACCTGCGCAACGCCGCCCAGCAGCGCGCCGCCCTGGTCACCCGGCTGTCGAAGCTGTCCGTCGACAAGCTGCCGGGCAACGCCGAGCTGACCGCCTCGCTCACCCAGGCCTGGCAGGCCTCCGCGAACGCCGACAACCACTACGCGGCCTGGGCCGACCAGGCCAAGGGCAAGCACGGCTGCCGCAAGGGCCAGGCCCGCACCACCGGCCAGACCGCCGCCGGCAACCGGGAGAGCGGCACCGCCAGCAGCCAGAAGGTGAAGGCGGCCGCGCTGTGGAACACGATCGCGAGCAAGTACGGACTGACCCAGCGGCAGCCGACCCAGCTGTGACCCCGGGCGGGCCGGGGGAGCCGGCCGCGGTCAGCTGAGGTCGGCGTCGCCCAGGATCTTGGTCATGTCCAGGGCCTGCTTGTTCGCCGACTGCAGCAGGCCGCTCCTGACGGTCTGGACGTTCACGTCGGCGTTGACCAGCCGGGCGAAGCCGGCCGCGGCCAGCTTGCCCTGGTAGGGCCAGGACAGGGACGGGGTGAGGCCGCCGGTGGTGACCTTCAGGCCGTCGTTGAGGGTGTGCCGCACGCTGTCGGCGCTGACCTCGCCGTCGCCGATCTTCTCCAGCGCGGCGGCGAGGACCTGGTAGGCGATCCAGGTGGTCTGCACCCCGGCGTCGGCCGGGTCGATCCGGTTGTCGCCGAAGGCCTCCTTGCTGATGACCTTCTTCATCCCGTCCCAGCGCCGGTCCGAGGCCACCGGGTACCAGCCGGTGATGTACGAGCCCTCGTACGGGCCGGCCGCGCCGCCGGTGGAGTTGATCACCGTCTGGTCGACGCTGCCGACCTCGGCGGCCGTCTTCACCTTCGGGTAGTCCTGGCGGGCCCGCTGGAAGCTGTCCATGAAGGTGGCCGTGTGGTCGCCCAGCTCGGGCACCACGCAGCCCGCCTTCTCCGCGTCCGAGGCGGCGCTCCCCAGGGCCTTCTGCGACTGCTGGTCGTACTCGGTGAGGTCCTCGGCCGCGAGCTGGTCGATCGCCTTGGCGTGACCGCCCGCGCGCAGGCCCGAGTCGAGCAGCTGGGGCAGCTGGTCGCCGGCGATGCTGTCCGGGCGGACCAGGGTGACCGGGCCGCAGGAGTCGGCCAGCGCCTCCCCGAGGCCCGCGAGCAGGGTCAGCGAGCCGCCGTTGACCGGGTAGGAGACGGGGCTGGTGAACTCCTCGTTCGAGGCCCCGTAGCCGCCTATGTAGGGGATGGCCGCGCCCTCCAGCGGGGCGAAGTAGGAGTCGCCGAACTGGCTGTAGGAGCCGACCACGGCGACGACGTTCTCGTCGACCGCGCGCTGCGCACAGGTCGCGGCGCCCACGCTGCTGTTGTGGTCGTTGCAGGTGAGGAGCTTGAGCTGGTGGCCGTGGACGCCGCCCTGGGAGTTGATCCACTTGATGTAGGCGGCGGCCATGGCGGGCATGCCGGGTTTGTTGGTGGCGCTGGTGCCCTGCGGTGCCCAGGTCATCACCTTGATCGAGTCGTCCGTCGAGGTGGACAGTCCTGGGACGACGCCGCACCCGGCCGCGAGCGCGGCGCAGGCCGTCATGGCCGCGGCGGACAGAGCGGTGGCTCTGACGCGCCGGTGGGCCGCGGGGCGGATGCTGCTGGCGGTGGTGCTGAGGATGGGGCGCCTGCCGGTCATGGACACGCACGATTCCCCCACATCGCTAACCCAGAAGTGACCCATGGTCAACGAAGGGTGACGTGCAGGTGAATTACGGGGGGCCCGCCACGGGTGTGTGACGAGGAACGTACGATCGACGACCGTGCAAGGTTCGGAGAACTCTTCCCGTCGCGGCCGTCGCTCCTCCACCATGGGCGGCATGCCACTCAACGACATGCCGTGGTGGCGCTGGCGCAGCAATGTGCGCTCCGCGCTGCACATGCTCTCCGACCCGGACTTCCAGCGGAACGTCTGGCTGGCCGGGCAGGAGGGGTACGGGGACGTGACCGACGCGGTCTACCGGCTGGTGGAGGACACCTGGCTGGACAACTGGTCCGCGGAGAAGTACGTCGGGACGATATTCCGCGACTCGCAGGAGGCGGCGCTCGTCGACACCGCCGTGCTGCGGGTGCTGCGCATCATGCACCAGGTGGGGCCGGACGCGCACGTCTCCGTGTACCTGGAGCACCAGGGGTGGCCGGACGCGGTCCGGGCCGCCCGGGACGCGCACATACGCCTGGCGGCGAGCGATGGCGACGACGCGGACGTCCCGCCGCGCAGCCTCGACGTGCTGCGGATCATGACGCGGGCCGCCTGAGCCGCCGGTCCGTGTCGCGGACAGGAACCGCCGGGGAGGGCGGGGCATGAGATTCTGTGGGGCATGACCGATCAGTCCACCCGAGTCCAGGCCGCCCCGGCCGACCAGTACGTCCTCACGCTCTCGTGCCCGGACAAAAAGGGCATCGTGCACGCCGTGTCGAGCTATCTGTTCATGACCGGCTGCAACATCGAGGACAGCCAGCAGTTCGGGGACCACGACACGGGCCTGTTCTTCATGCGGGTGCACTTCTCGGCCGACGCGCCGGTGACGGTCGACAAGCTGCGGGCGAGCTTCGCGGCGATCGGTGACTCCTTCCACATGGACTGGCAGATCAACCGGGCCGACGAGCGGATGCGCATCGTCCTCATGGTCAGCAAGTTCGGCCACTGCCTGAACGACCTGCTCTTCCGCGCCCGCATCGGCGCGCTTCCGGTGGACATCGCGGCCGTGGTCTCCAACCACACCGAGTTCGCGGAGCTGGTGGAGTCGTACCACGTCCCCTTCCACCACATCCCCGTGACGAAGGAGACGAAGGCCGACGCCGAGGCCCAGCTGCTCGCCCTCGTCCGTGAGAAGGACGTCGAGCTGGTGGTGCTGGCCCGCTACATGCAGGTCCTCTCGGACGACCTGTGCAAGCAGCTGAGCGGCCGGATCATCAACATCCACCACTCCTTCCTGCCGAGCTTCAAGGGCGCGAAGCCGTACCACCAGGCGCACGCGCGGGGTGTGAAGCTGATCGGTGCGACGGCGCACTACGTCACGGCGGACCTGGACGAGGGCCCGATCATCGAGCAGGAGGTCGAGCGCGTCGGCCACGACGTCACCCCCGACCAACTGGTCGCGATCGGCCGCGACGTGGAGTGCCAGGCGCTGGCACGAGCGGTCAAGTGGCACGCCGAGCGCCGCATCCTCCTCAACGGCCGCCGAACGGTCGTCTTCGCCTAGGGGCGGGGCGCCACAGCGACCCGCCCCGCTCGGCGGCGTCACTGCACTGATATATGTGCTGAATACAGGACATGGCAAAGCACGCCATCAATGCTCTGTCAGGTGAACCGTCGACTCCGGACACCGGGCGCGGAGGCCCGGCTACATCCGGCTCAGGCTCGCCGCGGCGAACAGGACCTCTCTGATGGCGGCGCGGTCGCCCAGCTGCCCCGCGGCCGCCTCCTCCGGCGGCACGTGGCCCGCGGCCAGCCGGCAGAACTCCACGTCGTCCAGTGCCACATGGGCCACCTCGAACTCCGCCGAGCCCACCGCTCCGGGTGAGTCCAGCGGGACCAGCCACTCGCCGCCGCCGTTGCCCTCGATCTCCAGCCGCAGGCTGCGGCCGGGCCGTCCCGCAGGGACCAGGTGGGGCGTCTGGCCGGGCGACGCCAGCCCCGCCCGGCGGCGTTCGGCCAGCGCAGCGGGCAGCATCCGGGCCGCGAGGTCGATCATCCGGTGCAGGTGCCTGGGGGCCGGCGGTCCGTACGGATAGTCCACGGCCTCCGCGATGTCCTCCGCGTGCACCCAGCACTCGAAGGCGCGGTCCAGCATCGCGTCGTGCAGGGGCAGTTCGAAGTCGCCGTACGACACCCCGAGGCGCCCGGCGCCGCCGCCGGTGAAGGAGACGGTCTGCACCAGCCGGTGGCTCTGCTCCCGCCAGGGCACCCGCACCGCACGCGTCGGCGGGAAGTGCGAGGCCTGCCAGAACGCCTCGGTGCGGGCGGCCGGGCCCTGTGTGCGGGCCTCGCCCAGCGGGTCCTCCAGGCCCAGCGCGGTCGCCACCAGCCCGTCGACGGTCAGCAGATGGGCGATCACTCCGGCGACCGTCGTACGGCGGGTCGCCGCCGCCTCGCCGTCGAACCAGCGCAGCCGCACCGGCGCGTGCCACTCCGCGTCCCCGATGTCCTGGAGCAGGGCGTCCAGGCGGGCGGTCTCCGCGTCGTAGGGCCCCGCCCAGACGGGGATCGGGATTCTGGCCGGGCGGCGGTCCAGGCACGCCTCCAGGACCCGGGTGCGCAGGCCGGGGTCGAGGTCCAGGCTCTCCGGCTGGTGCAGCAGGCCGACCGCCTCGCGCAGCCGCCGCGCCTCGTCCGCGCAGGCCCCGCAGTTCCCGAGGTGGTCCTCGACGGTGAGGGACTCCGCCGTCGAGCACGCGGCCAGCGCCCACGCCCCGAGCAGCGACTTCAGGACGTCGTGCGACAGCTCCAGCGGTACCGGCGGCAGGCCGGCCGACTCGGGCAGCGGCTGCCCGCCGTCCTCGACGGAGGCCCGGGGCAGCGGTATGCGCGGCGGCCGGCCGAAGGCGTCGCCGCCGTCCCGGGGCACGTCACCGTCCCCGGAGCCGTCGTCGTGCGCCCCGGAGAACTCGGCGCCGGTCACCGCCCACCTCCGTATCCCGGTGGTGTCCCGGCGTCGTGCGCGGTGGACAGCAGTTGCAGGCCGAGGCGGAGCCGGCGCCGGGCCTCGTCCTCGGTGACGCCGAGGTCGACCGCGGTCTGCCGGTAGTCGCGGCGCTGGAAGTAGGCGAGCTCGAGGGCGGCGCGCAGCGGGGCCGGCATGGAGTGCACGATGTAGTCCGCGCGGGCCGCGACGGACGCCCGCCGCACCTTGCGCTCCAGCTCCTCGGCGGCCTCCGGGGAGCCGCTGTCACCGGGGGCGAGCGCGGCGGTCTCGGTGGCCCGCAGGCGCTGCACGGCGAGCCGGTGGGCCAGCGCGGCGAGCCAGGAGCGCAGCGATCCCTGCCGGGGGTCGTAGGCGTCGGGGTGCTCCCAGATCCGGGCGAAGACCTCGCGGGTTATGCCGTCGGCGGCCCGTTCGTCCCCGAGGACGCGGTACGCGAGACCGTGCACGAGCGAGGCGAAGCGGTCGTACAGCTCACCGAGGGCGGCCGCCTCGCCGCGGGCGAGCCGCTGCTGCATCTTGCGGTCCCAGCGGGGCGGTGCGTCCCTCTTCGCCATGCGGCCCCCTCCCCGTGTCCGTGTCCAGCGTGTCTGCACCGTCACCTCGAATGTAGTCGGCACGCCGGAGGACGCACGCCCCTTTATGGCAATGCGCGCCCCCTGACGGGCCGCGGATGGTAGGGGGCGCTCGGCACGCTCCCGGTACCTCTCGGCTCTCACCCTCGTCTCCGGTCAAACCCTCCGTTCCTGATCGAACAGGACTGACCATGACCGAAACAAGACCCTTCCCGATCGATGCTCGTTTGTCGTCCGGGGTTTCGGGGAACGGCCGCTGGGCAGCCGCGCGACAAGAAGCGCAGGAACACGTTCCGTTTCCGGGCGGTTCCGGAGATCCGGCGAGCGGAGGGCTGAGCCGTGGCTTTCAAGGTGACCAGCGACGAACAGGGCGCGTGGGCCGTGCTCGAGGTGTCGGGCGAACTGGACCTGGTGACCTCGCCGGCGCTGCGCCAGCGGGTCCACGACGTGGTCGCCGAGGGACACCACAGCCTGGTCCTCGACCTGTCCGACGTCTTCTTCTGCGACTCCAGCGGGGTCGGCGTCCTCATCGCCGCCCGCCGTCTGATCCGCTCCTGCCGGGGCCGGCTGCGGCTGATACTGCCCGCCCAGGGCGCGAGTGAGGGTTCTCACGTCAACCGGGTCCTCGGCGCCCTCGGTGTGCGACGGCTCTTCGACGTCTACGCCGACATCGACGGCGCGACCACCGACGAGGAGGACCCGCTGTCCGCCTAGCCGCGCACCGCACGCCCATAGCCGACGATCACGGCCGTGCCACGTTGTTGTCGCGGAATTCCCCCGGTCTTGGCACAACCGTCGTTTTCCCGCTCTCCGGCCGCCGCCGCGTCGTACGCTCCGATGCGAGATGAACCCCCACGTCACGTAAGGCGGCCCGAACACACATGGTCAGCACCGAGTACGAGCGACGGATCGCCGCCCGGTTCGCAACCTTCGACCAGGACGGCAACGGCTGGATCGACCGCGAGGACTTCAACTCGGCCGCCAAGGCACTCCTCGCCGAGTTCGGCGCTCCCGCCCGCTCCGACAAGGGCCAGGCCCTGTACGCGGGCGCGGAGGCCTTCTGGCAGGGCATGGCCGGCATGGCGGACCGGGACGGCGACCAGCGCATCACCCGCCAGGAGTTCGTGAGCGGCGCGGTCAAGCGGCTGCACGACAACCCCGAGCGGTTCGGCGAGATCGCCCGTCCGTTCCTGCACGCGGCCCTCGCCCTCGCGGACCCCGCGGGCACCGGCACGGCGACCGTCGCCGACACCGCGCGCCTGCTGCGCGTCCTCGGGGTCGTCCCCGAGCTCGCGCAGGCGATCGCGTCGGGCCTGGACACCGACGGCGACGGGAACGTGGCCGAGGCCGAGATCGTCCCGGCGTTCGCGCGCTACTTCACGATCCCGGAGTAGGGCTCCCGGGGGCCTGGGCGGGAGCCTCGGAGAAGCGCTCGCGCAGCTTGTACTTGAGCACCTTGCGCAGCGTCTCGTTGCGCGGCAGGGCGGCCACCACCTCCAGCCGCTCGGGCAGCTTGTGCACCGAGAGCCCTTCCGCGCGCAGGTACGACACCACCGCGGGGAGCGTCAACGCGGCCGCCCCCGGCGGCTGCTCGACCACCGCGCAGACCAGCTCCCCGCGCTCCGCGTCCGGCAGGCCGACCACCGCCGCGTCGGCCACCGCGGGGTGCGCGGCGAGCAGGTCCTCGATCTCCTTCGCGGAGATGTTCTCGCCCTTGCGGATGATCACGTCCTTGAGCCGTCCGGTGAGGACGAGATGGCCGCTCCCGGTCACCCGGCCCAGGTCGCCGGTGCGCAGGAAGCCCTCCTCGTCGAAGGCCGCGGCGGACTGCGCCGGGTCCAGGTACCCCTGGCACACCGCCTCCCCGCGCAGCCGCACCTCGCCGCCCTCGGCGATCCGGATCTCCATGCCCTCCGGCGGCCTGCCCTCGGTCGTCGCCAGGTTCTCGGCGGTGTCGTCCGGTGCCCCCATCGTGATCATCGGCACCTCGGTCATGCCGTACCCGTGCGTCAGCTGCACCCCCATCTCGCGCACCACCGCGTGGTAGACCTCCGGCGGCTTGGGCGCCCCGCCGCCGGCCAGCAGCCGCAGCGAGGGGATCACCGGCACCCCGGGCTGCCTGCGCTGCTCGGCCAGGAACATCGAGTAGAACGCCGTCGACCCGCCGGCCACCGTCACCCCGTGCCTGCGGTACTCCGGCAGCGCGTCCGGCAGCGCGAACTGCTCGAACATCACGGCGGGGAAGCCGTACAGCAGCAGCATCACCGTGTAGTCGGGGCCGGCGATGTGCGCGTACGGGAACGCCATCGACCCCACGTCGTCCGCCGTGAGCCGCAGCGCGTGCGCGAGGCACGAACCGCCCGCGATGAGCGAACGGTCCGTGTGGAGAACGCCCTTGGGGTCCGAGGTGGTGCCCGAGGTCCAGTAGATCCACCGGACGGAGGTGCCCTCGGCGGGCGGGGCGGGCAGCACGGCCGGGTCGCCGTCGGGCAGCTCGTCGTACGCCTCGAAGATCCCCTTCGCGCCCAGCCGGCGCGCCAGCTCCGTGTGGTCGAAGCCGCGCCACACGCCCGGCACCGCGAAGAACTCGGCCCTGGACTCGCGCAGCGCGAAGCCGACCTCGCGGTCCCGGTAGAAGGGGATGACGGGGGACTGCACGGCGCCGAGCCTGGCCAGCGCGAAGGACAGTACGGCCGTCTCGATGCGGGTCGGCAGCTGCCAGGCGACGACCGTGCCGGGGCGCACGCCCATGCCGTACAGCCCGGCCGCGACGCGTTCGGCACGCGCGCGCAGCCCGCCGAAGGAGAGGGTGCGGTCGCCCTGCAGGAACACCGGCCGGCCGGGGGTGAGTTCGGCGCGGCGGGCGACCAGGTCCCAGAGGGTGCGGGAGGCGCTCAGTTCGTGTGCGGTGGCGTCCATGGAGTCCCCCTGGCAGCGGAACTGACGAGTCGTCAGATCGTAGGTCCTGGCACCTTGTCGGTCCAGAGGCGCGCGGCTAGCCTGCGAGATCTGACGAATCATCAGCTCCGTGGGGGTGTCTGCCGGTGGACCTGTCCTACACGCCCGAGGAGGAGGACTTCCGGGCGCGGCTGCGGGAGTGGCTCGCCAAGGTGCTGCCCGGCCTCCCGCCGAAGCCGAAACCGGAGGACTGGCCGGGCCGCCGCGCCTACGACCTCGGCTGGCAGCGCACGCTGTACGACGCCGGGTACGCCGAGGTCCACTGGGACGCGTCCCCCACCGTGCGGCTGATCTTCCTGGAGGAGACCGAGAGGGCCGGAGCGCCCTACGTGGGCGCCAACTTCGTCGGTCTGCTGCACGCCGGCCCCACCGTCGCCGCCGAGGGCACCGAGGCGCAGCGGGCCCGCTGGCTGGGGCCGATCCTGCGCGGCGACGAGGTGTGGTGCCAGGGCTTCAGCGAACCGGACGCCGGCTCCGACCTGGCCGCGCTGCGCACGCGCGCGTGGCGGGACGGCGACGACTACGTGGTGAGCGGGTCCAAGATCTGGACCTCGCACGCGGAGGTCGCCGACTGGTGCGAGCTGCTGGTGCGCACGGACCCGGAGGCGCCCAGACACCGGGGCATCACCTGGCTGGCCATGCCCATGGACGCGCCGGGCATCACCGTACGGCCGCTGCGCACGCTCGCCGGGTCCCACGAGTTCGCCGAGGTGTTCCTCGACGAGGTGCGGGTGCCGGTGGCCAACCGGGTGGGCGCCGAGAACGACGGCTGGCGCGTCACCATGGTGACCCTCTCCTTCGAACGCGGCACCGCCTTCGTCGGCGAGGTCGTCGCCTGCCGCCGGGTGCTCGGCGACCTCGCGCGTGCGGCGCACGCGAACGGCACCTGGGACGACCCGGAACTGCGCCGCCGCCTCGGCCGCCTGCACGCCGAGTTCCGGGCGCTGTGGCGGCTCACCCAGTGGAACGTCAGCGAGGCGGAGGGCCGGGGCGTGCCGGGCGTCGGGGGCTCTGTCTTCAAGCTGCGCTACTCGCACGCGCGCCAGGAGCTGTACGACGCGGCGGCCGCCGTGCTCGGGCCGGACGCGCTCGACCTGGACCGGCCGTGGGTCCTCGACCGGCTCTCCTCGCTCTCGTACACCATCGCGGCCGGGACCTCGCAGATCCAGCGGAACATCGTGGCCGAGCGGATCCTCGGGTTGCCGAAGGGGCGGTGAGCTGACGTGCGGTTTCAACTGACCCGCGACCAGGAGGCGGTGCGGGAGGGCATGCGGGAGCTGCTCGGGCGCCGGTTCGACGGCGCGGCGCTGCGGGCGGCGGCCGGCGGGCCGGCGCGTCTCGACCGGGGCCTGTGGCGGGAGCTGGGGGCCGCCGGGTTCTTCGCGCTGCGGCTGCCGGAGGCCGACGGCGGGGTCGGACTCGGGCTGCCGGAGGCCGTGTTGGTGTTCGAGGAGGCGGGGCGGGCGCTGCTGCCCGGCCCGCTGCTGGCCACCCACCTCGCGGCCGCCGACGTGCCCGGCGCGGCCACCGGGGAGGCCGTGGTGGCCCGCGTGGACGGCGGTCCGGTGGAGTGGCTGGCCGAGGCGGACGCGGTGACCGGGGACGCGTCGGGGGCCGTGCCGGTGCGCTCGGTGGATCCGTTGACGCCCCTGCACCGGGTCCCGGCGCCGGTCTGCAGGCCGCCCGACCCGGTCGCCGTGCTGCTCACCGCCGCCGAGCAGCTCGGCACGGCCACGCGCGTGTGCGAGCTGGCCGTGCAACATGCCCGCACACGCGTGCAGTTCGGCCGGCCCGTCGGCGCGTTCCAGGCGGTCAAGCACCTGTGCGCCGACATGCTGGTGCGCGCCGAGACCGCGCGGGCGGCCGTCTACGCCGCCGCCGTCACCGCCGACCCCGTGGACGTCGCGGCGGCCCGGCTGCTCGCCGAGGAGGCCGCGGTGCGCGGCGCCCGGGACTGTCTCCAGGTGCACGGCGGGATGGGCTTCACGTGGGAGTCGGAGGTGCATCTGCATCTGAAGCGGACATGGGTGCGATCACAACGTGCTGGAGCGAGCACGCAGAGTGAGGAAATGCTTGCCGCGGAGCTGCTCGGCTGAGCGTTCGAAACGCCTCTGGCCTGCGAAATCATGGGTCCGGGCGGGTCCGATGTCGCGGATTGTGGCATACCGGCATCACTGAGCGTTGATACCGGGTTGTGTCCAACGCGTGACTCGTCACGGCCTGGAGTCGGCTGTCCCCTCGGGTACCTTCTGTGGGATGCGAGTGGTTCCGAGGACGAGCCATGCCGGCGGTGCCGTCGAAGCGGCCCCGCCGCTCGGGGTGCGTACCGTCACTCGCAGGGCAGTAAGGGCTTTCACCCCCGCTTGTTCGACTTCCCGCCGCGAGCGTCGCACAGTATGCCGCAGGCGTACTCCTTCGCGCTGGAATATGCCCGAAGCGCTTGTTGGGGTGACTGTACGTCAACCATGCTGTCGCGTAAGGGAATCACGTTCCGTGACCGTTGCTCTGGCCGTTGTTCTGGCCATGCAGAAAATGGCTACGATCGTGGCCCTCGCCGTCCTCGTGGTCGCGACCCTCGTCGTGGCCCCGGCTCGGCGCGGGTTCATGTGTCCGCCGGTTCGGATGGTGTGAGCGGTGCAGGTGCTTCAAGTGCAGCTGGAGATCCGGCCCGACCCCACGGAGGTGGGACGGGCCAGAAGGTGGGCTCGCTCGCGCCTCGCCGGGTCCGGCATAGCGGCGGACGAGCCGCTGGCCGAGACGCTGATCCTGCTCGTCTCGGAGCTGGTCACCAATGCCGTGGTGCACACGGGCTGTCCGGCCGTGCTGCGGCTCTCGCTGCCGGGCGCGGACCGCGGCGGCGCCGACGTGTCGGCCACCGTACGGCTGGAGGTCGCCGACGCCAGCGACCGCGCGCCCGTGCCGCGGTGCGCCGACGGCGACGCGACCGGCGGCCGGGGCCTCGCCCTGGTCGACGGGCTCGCCGACCGCTGGGGGTGGAGCCCCGAAGGCGCCGGCAAGCGCATCTGGTGCGAACTCGACCGCTGTTCGGAGTCCGGGCAGGGCGCTGCGGTGGCCTGTGAGGGCGGACTGGCCTCGTTCGAAGGGCTGGCCTTCGAGGCGGTGTGATCCCGGTGTGCGGTCATGCGCCGGGGGTTTGCATCCGTGCGCGCCCATGGCGAACCGGGGCATAAGTCGTATAACTCCGTAAGGGTGTTGACGCCTTGTGACCGTGTACTCACGCTTGAGGTCTGCGATTCGCCGCGAGGGGACGGCGAGGGTCTGGCTGACGGACGCCCTCGTCGCGTGTGGGTCGAGCCGGACGGTGGCGCGCGGGGCCGGGCTCGGGGCGGGCCGGTGCGCGCAGCCGTCCGGATGTGGGGGGAATGGGGGAGGGTCGGTGTCACGCCCCCGCGGGCGTGACACCGGCTTCCGGCGGGGCGCCGTTCAGAGGACGGCCACGGGGGCGACCGGGGTGCCCGTCGCCCCGACGAACGGCTCGGGCATCGCCGACAGCAGGAACGCGTACCGGCCGGTTTCTCCACAGGCTGTGGACAACTCTTCGAGGTTCCAGTTCTGCCCCTGCAGCATCCCCATCTCCACGAGGTCCAGGGCGTGCACGGGCAGCCACAGGTCCTCGATCTCGGGCGGGAAGATCTCGAACGTGAGGGTGTCGTTCGCGACGGCGGCCACGTCGCGCGCGTGGAACCACTCCGGGGTGTGCACGGAGAGCCCCGGCGACGGGTAGCCGTACCCGTGCCTGTCCCCGGCGAGGTACACCTGCACCTGCCCGGTCCGCACCAGGACGATGTCCCCGCCGCGGACCCGCGTCCCGGCCAACTCCTCGGCGGCGTCCAGGTCTTCCGGAGTGACCGGGTGGCCGCCCGCCAGCCGGTCCACGCCCCGCGCCCGGGCCACGTCGAGCAGCACCCCGCGTGACACGATGTGCCGCGCCTTGTCGATCCCGGCGAACTCGGCACCCCCGTGCGCGGTCACCGTGCCCGCCGGGCGGCCGTTGTACAGCTTCCCGGAGTGCGAGACGTGGGTGAGCGCGTCCCAGTGGGTGCCGGCCTGCAGCCCCATGGTCACGGCGTCGTCGCTGCACGCGACCGTCCCGGGGCCGAAGAGCTCCTGGTTGATCTGCACCATGGCGTGCAACGGGTTGACCCGCCCGGGGATCATCCCGGTCTGCACCCCGTCCTCCCGGAGCGGCAGGGCGAGCGGCACGCGCCGCCCGCTTCGGACGGTCGCCGCGGCCTCCCGCACCACCTCGTCCGTGATCAGGTTCAGCGTGCCGATCTCGTCGTCGGTGCCCCAGCGCCCCCAGTTGTTGACGCGCTTGGCGATGTCGTGGAACGCGGGATGAAGCGCCGGCAGTGACATCTGGGTCCTCCCCAGGCCTTGTGTCCGCACATCTGACGGGTCATAAAATCTAACGGTCCGTCAGAAACCGCGGGAAGGGGCCGGGCGTGGGGAACTTCTTGGCAGGCAAGGTCGTCGCCGTGACCGGCGCCGGCCGCGGGATCGGGCGGGCCGTGGCGCTGGCGGCGGCGGCCGAGGGGGCGAAGGTCGTCGTCAACGACTACGGCGTCGCGGTCGACGGTGCCTCGCCCACCAGCGAGGTCGCCGAGGGCGTCGTCAAGGAGATCGAGGCGGCGGGCGGGGACGCGGTCGCGGTCGCCGACGACATCTCCACGATGGCGGGCGGGCAGCGGGTCGTGGACACGGCACTGTCGTCGTACGGCCGGCTCGACGGGGTCGTGTGCGTGGCGGGGATCCTGCGCGAGCGGATGCTGTTCAACATGGCCGAGGAGGAGTGGGACCCGGTGGTCGCCACCCACCTCAAGGGCACGTTCACGGTGTTCCGGGCGGCGTCGGCGGTGATGCGTGCCCAGCGCGCCGGCACGCTGATCGGCTTCACCAGCGGCAACCACCAGGGGTCGGTCTCGCAGGCCAACTACAGCGCGGCCAAGGGCGGGATCATCTCCCTGGTCCGCAGCGCGGCACTCGGCCTGCACAAGTACGGGGTGACCGCGAACGCGGTGGCGCCGGTGGCCCGGACCCGGATGTCGGCGGGTGTGCCGACGGAACTGACCGAGATCGGCGAGCCGGAGGACGTGGCCGCGTTCGTGGTCTACCTGCTGTCGGACGCGGCGCGGGACGCGGAGGTCACCGGGCAGGTCTACACGGTGGCCGGACCGAAGATCGCGGTCTGGGCCCAGCCGAGGGAGCTGCGCGCCGCGTACGTCGACGGGGGGTCCTGGACGCCGGAACGGATCGCGCAGGCGCTGCGGGGGAGCGTGGGGACGGATCCGATGCCGATGCTGGCGCGGCTGGCGGCGATGGAAGCGGCCGCACGAACCGGAAGCCGGCCGAACGCCTAGGGGGCCGGGGGTGCGGCGAGTGGGCGGGTGCAGCGCCGTCGTGGCCGCTCGCGCGGTTCCTCGGGCCCCTGAGGGGGGTGCGCGGTGTGTGGGTGGGTGCGGTGCGGTCGTGGTTGTTCGCGCGGTTCCTCGCGGCCTTGAGGGGGGTGTGCGGTGCGTGGGTGGGTGCGGTGCGGTCGTGGGTGTTCGCGCGGTTCCTCGCGGCCTTGAGGGGGGTGTGCGGTTTGTGGGTGGGTGCGGTGCGGTCGTGGTTGTTCGCGCGGTTCCTCGCGGCCTTGAGGGGGTGCGGTGGGTGGGTGCGGTGTTGTCGTGGTTGTTCGGGTGGGGCCCGGCCCGCTTCCTCTCGGTCCTCTCTTCTTTCCGCCGCGACGGCGATCAGCCGCGGCGGTGGTGGCCGGCGGTTTTCGTACGGTCTCAACCCCGATGCATCTCTGGAGGTCACCGTGGATTTCGGCGTCGCGCCGGAGGATGAGGTGTTTCGCAGTGAAGTCCGGGACTGGCTCGGTGCGCATGCCGAAGTCGGTGTGGACCGGCGCAGTTGGGAGCGGACCCTGGGGGCCGACGGGTGGATCGGGATCGGGTGGGCGGAGGGCGGGTACGGGAACCGGACCGCGACGCTCACCCAGCAGGTCGCCTGGGCCGAGGAGTACGCGCGGTCCCTCGCGCCGCCGCGGTCCGGGCACATCGGGGAGAACCTGCTCGCTCCGACGCTCATCGCGCACGGCAGCGCGGAGCAGAAGGCGCGGTTTCTGCCGGCCGTCGCCGCCGGGGAGGAGCTCTGGTGCCAGGGGTACAGCGAGCCCGGCGCCGGGTCCGACCTGGCCGGTGTGCGGACCGTGGCCGTACGGGAGGCGGACGGGTACCGCATCTCCGGGCAGAAGATCTGGACCTCCCTCGCCCACGAGGCCGACTGGTGCTTCGTGCTGGCGCGCACCGAGGCGGGCTCGCGGCGCCATCACGGGCTGAGCTTCCTGCTCGTGCCGATGGACCAGCCGGGCCGCATCGAGGTCCGCCCGATCCGGCAGCTGACCGGCACCAGCGACTTCAACGAGGTCTTCTTCGACGGTGCGCACGCGCGCGTGGAGCACGTCGTCGGCGGCGACGGCAACGGGTGGCGCGTCGCCATGAGCCTGCTCGGGTTCGAGCGCGGGGTGTCCACGCTCGCCCAGCAGATCGGGTTCGCGCAGGAGCTCGGGCGGGTGGTCCGGGACGCCGTGCGGAGCGGGGCCGCCGACGATCCGGTCGTACGGGAGCGGCTGGTGCGGCTGTGGGCCGAGTTGCGGGTGATGCGGTGGAACGCCCTGCGGACGCTCGGGAACCCGGCCGCCGAGCCCGGCGCGCCCAGTGTGGCCAAGCTGCTGTGGGCCGGCTGGCACCAGCGGCTCGGGGAGCTCGCCGTGCTGGTGCGGGGCGCGGCCGCGAGCGTCGGCCCGGCCGGCTGGTCCGCCACCGCGCCGTACGAACTGGACGCCGCCCAGCACCTGTTCCTCTTCTCCCGGGCCGACACCATCTACGGCGGCTCGGACCAGGTGCAGCGCACGATCATCGCCGAGCGGGTGCTCGGTCTGCCGAGGGAACCGAAGGGGGTCGAGTCGTGATGCGCGCAGTGGTGTTCGACGGGAAACAGGTGCAGGTCGTCGACGATCTGGACGTACGGGAGCCGGGACCGGGTGAGGTGCTGGTCGCGGTGTCCGCGGCTGGACTGTGCCACAGCGATCTCTCTGTGGTGGACGGGACCATACCCTTCCCCGTTCCTGTGGTGCTCGGCCATGAGGGCGCGGGTGTGGTGGAGGCGGTTGGTGTGGGCGTCACCCATGTGGTGCCGGGGGACCATGTGGCCCTGTCCACGCTCGCCAACTGCGGCGCGTGCGCCGACTGCGACCGGGGGCGGCCCACCATGTGCCGCAAGGCCATAGGCCGCCCGCAGCAGCCGTTCCTGCGCGGCGGCCGGGCCGTGTACCAGTTCGCGTGCAACTCGGCCTTCGCGGAACGCACGGTGGTCAAGGCCGTGCAGGCGGTACGGATCCCGAAGGACATCCCCCTGACGTCGGCCGCCCTCATCGGCTGCGGGGTGCTGACCGGGGTGGGCGCCGTCCTGAACCGCGCCCGCGTCGACCGCGGCGACACGGTGCTGGTCATCGGCACCGGCGGGATCGGGCTCAACGTCATCCAGGGCGCGCGGATCGCGGGCGCGCTGCGGATCGTGGCGGTGGACGCCAACCCGGCCAAGGAGGAGGCGGCCCGGCGGTTCGGCGCGACCGACTTCCTGACCTCGACGGACGGGGTGAAGGACCTGCTGCCGACCGGCGTGGACCACGCCTTCGAGTGCGTCGGCCGGGTCGAGCTGGTCCGGCAGGCCGTCGACCTCCTCGACCGGCACGGCCAGGCCGTCCTCCTCGGCATGCCCGCGCCCACCGCCGAGGCGTCCTTCGCGGTCGCCTCCCTGTTCCTCGACAAGTCCATCCTGGGCTGCAGGTACGGCTCCTCCCGCCCGCAGCACGACATCGCCCGCTACGCCGGTCTCTATCGCCAGGGCAGCCTGCTGCTCGACGAGCTGGTGACCGAGACGTACCCGGTGGAGGACTTCGAGAAGGCCCGCGCCGACGCCGAGGCGGGCCGGGTGGCACGGGGGGTGCTCACGTTCTAGGCAACGCACCCGCGGTCCTCCACAGCCCCGGGAAGATCTTTTGTGCCCGGTCCGGTCGGACGGCGGGCCAGGGGGTCAGTGCGGGGTGCCGACGGCGTCGGGGCTGTCGGTGTCGGTGTCGGTGTCGGTGGAGGGTGTCGTGGTGCGGAAGGTGCGGCGATAGGCGGTCGGGGTGACGCCGAGCGCCGCCTGCAGGTGCTGGCGCATCGACTGGGCGGTGCCGAAGCCGGCGTCGCGGGCCACCTGGTCTACGGAGAGGCCGGTGGACTCCAGGAGGTGGCGGGCGCGCTCGACGCGCTGCTGGGTGAGCCACTGGCCGGGGCTGACGCCGGTCTCCTCGCGGAAGCGGCGCGTGAAGGTCCGTACCGACATGGCCTCCTGCTCGGCCATGTCCCGTAGCTGGATGGGCTCGTGGAGGCGGCCCAGCGCCCAGGCGCGCGCCGCGGTGGTGGTGGCGACCTGGGGGTCGGGGACCGGGCGGTGGATGTACTGGGCCTGGCCGCCGTCCCGGTGCGGGGGGACGATGGTGCGGCGGGCGACCTCGTTGGCGACGGCCGTGCCGTGGTCGCGGCGGACCATGTGCAGGCACAGGTCGATGCCGGCGGCCACCCCGGCGGAGGTGAGGATGTCGCCGTCGTCGATGAACAGGACGTCCGCGTCCACCTCCAGCCGCGGGAACAGCCGCTGGAGGTGGTCCGCCTCGGCCCAGTGCGTGGTCGCCGGGCGGCCGTCCAGGTAGCCGGCGGCCGCCAGGACGTAGACGCCGGTGCAGATGGAGGCGAGCCGGGTGCCGGGGCGGATGTGGGCGAGGGCGGCGGCCAGTTCGGGGGTGAGTACGCCCTGTTCGAAGACCGGGCCCAGCTCGTACGAGGCCGGGATGATCACCGTGTCGGCGGTGGCCAGCGTCTCGGGGCCGTTGGGGACGTGGATCGCGAAGTCGGCGTCGGTGTCGACCGGGCCGGGCGGGCGGACCGAGCAGGTCACGACCTCGTAGAGGTGGCGCCCCTGCGCGTCCTTGGGGCGGCCGAAGATGCGGTGCGGAATGCCCAGCTCGAAGGGGAGCAGACCGTCGAGGGCGAGGACGACGACGCGGTGCGGGCGGAATCCGGGGCCACTGCTCATGGCCCGATCCTAGCGAATGATGTCCTCTCGGCCACTCGATGGAGTGAGCCGGTTGGCCGGATATTTATGGCGTGACCCAGACAACCGAAGCCGCAACCGCCCTCACCGAGGGCCCGAAGCCGACCCGGTCGCCGCGCATCCACCGCGCCTGGTTCGTCGCCGCCGTCACGTTCGTCACGATCATCGGCGCGGCCGCCTTCCGTTCCCTGCCCGGCCTGCTCATCGACCCCCTGCACGCGGAGTTCGGCTGGTCGCGCGGCACGATCGGCGCGGCCGTCTCCGTCAACCTCGCGCTGTACGGGCTCACCGCCCCCTTCGCCGCCGCGCTGATGGACCGTTTCGGCATACGCAGGGTGGTGGCCGTCGCCCTGACCGTCATCGCGATCGGCTCGGGCCTGACCGTGTGGATGACGGCGGCCTGGCAGCTGATGCTCTGCTGGGGCCTGCTGGTCGGCCTCGGGTCCGGCTCGATGGCGCTCGCCTTCGCCGCCACGGTCACCAACCGCTGGTTCACCACCCGGCGCGGCCTGGTCAGCGGCATCCTCACCGCCGCCTCCGCCTCCGGCCAGCTGATCTTCCTGCCGCTGCTGTCCTGGATGGTCGAGACGTACGACTGGCGCCCGGCCGCCGTCACCGTCGCCCTCGCCGCCCTCGCGGTCGTCCCCTTCGTCTGGCTGCTGCTGCGCGACCACCCGGCCGACGTGGCCCAGAAGCCGTACGGGGCGACCGAGTTCGTACCGAAGCCGGCGCCGGTCACCGGGGCCGCGCGCAGGACGGTCGGGGTGCTCCTCTCCGCCGTCCGCACCGGGCCGTTCTGGCTGCTCGCCGGCACCTTCGCGATCTGCGGGGCGTCCACCAACGGCCTGATCCAGACCCACTTCGTGCCCGCCGCCCACGACCACGGCCTGCCGGTCACCACGGCGGCCTCGCTGCTCGCGGTCATCGGCGTCTTCGACGTCGTCGGCACGGTCGCCTCCGGCTGGTTCACCGACCGCTTCGAACCGCGCCGCCTGCTCGCCGTCTACTACGCCCTGCGCGGCGTCTCGCTGCTCTTCCTCCCGATGCTGCTGGGCCCGTCGCTGCACCCCTCGATGATCTTCTTCATCATCTTCTACGGCCTCGACTGGGTCGCCACCGTCCCGCCCACCCTGGCCCTGTGCCGGGAGCAGTACGGCGAGGACAGCGCCATCGTCTTCGGCTGGGTCCTCGCCTCCCACCAGGTCGGCGCGGCCCTCGTCGCCTACCTCGGCGGCGTCGCCCGCGACGTCTTCGGCACCTACGACATGGTCTGGTACGCCTCCGGCGCCCTGTGCGCGGCGGCGGCCCTGATGGCCCTGGTGATCCGGCGGCGGCCGGCGGTCGCGGTTCCCGCCCTGGTCGTCTAGGACCCGGCGCCGGCCGCCGGCTTGGCTAGGCGCCCAGCGTGCCGAACCGCCCCTGGTGGAACAGCAGCGGTCCGCCGGGGGCCTCGCCCGTGCCCAGCGCGTCGACCCGGCCGACCACGATCAGGTGGTCGCCGCCCGTGTGGACCGCGTGGACCGTGCAGTCGATCCAGGCGGCGGCGCCGGTCAGCCGGGGGGAGCCGGAGACCGGGGCCGCGTCGTGGGTGACGCCGGCGAACTTGTCCGCGCCGCTCACCGCGAAGGCGCGGCACAGCTCGCCCTGGCCCGCGCCGAGGACGTTGACGCAGAAGACCCCTGCCCGGGCGATGCGCGGCCAGGTGGCCGACGTGCGGCCGACCATGAAGCAGACCAGGGGCGGGTCGAGGGAGAGGGAGGAGAACGACTGGCAGGCGAAGCCGGCCGGGCAGGACTCGCCCTCGGCGGCCGGCGCGGTGATCACGGTCACCCCGGTCGCGAAGGCGCCGAGCACGCGCCGGAACTCCGTCTGCTCGACCGGCGCCCGCTCGTCCGCGCGCACGCACCGCAACTCCGGCCGCGGCAGCGACTCCACGGGCCCCGCCGCGGGGACCGACCTCAGATAACGGACGGCAGCCGCGGCCGCCCCTGCGTGTCCCATCACCTCTTCATTGAAAGTGACGGGGCGTCAGATGGGAAGAGGCGGGGGCCTGATATCACCGTCATCGGCCCTGGAAACCGGGGTTCCTGCGCTCCACGAAGGCCCGTACCCCCTCCTGGGCGTCGCGGGACGTCATGTTGATCTCCTGGGCGGCTGCCTCGGCGGCGAAGGCGGTCGTTCGGTCGGTGTCGAGGGACGTGTGGAGCAGGTGCTTGGTCAGGGCCAGGGCGCGGGTGGGGCCGGTGGCCAGCCGGGCGGCCCAGTCGCGGGCCGTCCTGGGCAGGTCGGCGTCCGGGACGACCCGGTTGACCAGGCCCAGGCGTTCGGCGTCCGCGGCGGAGAGCGCGTCGCCGAAGAACATCAGCTCCTTGGCGCGGTGCAGGCCGATCAGGCGGGGGAGCAGGTAGGCGCCGCCGCCGTCGGGGACCAGGCCGCGCCGCACGAACACCTCGATGAAACGGGCCGACTCGGCGGCCAGGACCAGGTCACAGGCGAGCGCGAGGTGCGCGCCGAGACCGGCGGCGGTGCCGTTGACGGCCGCGATCACCGGCTTCTCGCAGTCGAGGACGGCGGCGACCAGCCGCTGGGCGCCGAGCCGGATGGTGCGGGCCACGTCCCCCGGCACGCGCTCGCCGGTGGCGGTGCCGCGGAGGTCGGCGCCCGCGCAGAAGCCGCGGCCGGTGCCGGTGATGACCACCGCACCGATCCCGGGGTCCGCGGAGGCCTCGCCGAGCAGGTGGACGACGTGGTCGCGCTGGTCGGGGGTGAGGGCGTTGAGGGCGTCGGGGCGGTCGAGGGTGAGGTGGGCGACCCGCTCCGCGGTCACGTACCGGACGGTGTCCATCAGCGGCACACCGCCAGCGCGTCCAGCGCCACCGCGCCCTGCCCCTGCTCCAGCACCATCAGCGGGTTGATGTCCAGCTCGGCGAGCTGGTCGCCGAGTTCCAGGGCCATCCGCTGGACCCGGAGGACCACCTCGACGAGGGCGTCCAGATCGGCCGGCGGGCGGCCCCGCACCCCGTCCAGCAGGGCCCGCCCGCGCAGCTCGGCGAGCATGTCCCGGGCCTGGTCCTCGCCGAACGGCGGCACGCGCACGGCCGCGTCGTGCAGGACCTCCACCAGGACCCCGCCGAGCCCCACGGTCACCGTCGGCCCGAACAGGTCGTCGTGGGTGACCCCGACCACCATCTCCACACCCCGCTCCACCATCTGGCAGACCAGCACGCCGTCCAGGGCGACCCCCTCGTAGCGGGCGATGTCCGTCAGGTCGCGGTACGCGTCGCGGACCTGGCTGGCCGAGGTCAGGCCGATCTTCACCAGGCCCAGCTCGGTCTTGTGGGCGATCTGGCCGCCGGACGCCTTCATCACCACCGGGTAGCCGACCAGCCCGGCCGCGCGCACGGCCGCCGCCGCGCTGGTCACCAGCTGCTCGCGCGGCACCCGGATGCCGTACGCGCGCAGCAGCTGCTTCGCCGCGTGCTCGCTCAGCTGCTGGCCGGGCCGCATCAGGGCGAGCGCCTTGCGGTAGGAGGGCGAGGGAGTGCGCGGGGCCTCGTCGAAGGGGGAGCGGTAGTCGTTCACGAAGCGGTGGTGGTCGAGGTAGGCGCGGACGGCGGTGAGGCAGTTGCCGACCGTGCGGAAGGTGGCCACCCGGGAGGAGCCGAGCAGGACCTCGCGATAGGCGGTCTCGGTGCCGACCGGCGACCCCCACACCACGCACACCAGCTTGTCGGTCGCCTCGGCCGCGTCGACCAGGTCCTGGACGAGCCTGTCGCTGAGCGGCGGGAAGGGACCGGTGATCGGGCAGACCAGCACCCCGACCTCCGGGTCGGCGAGGATCGCGTCGATGATCTTCCGGCCGCGCCAGTCGCCCACCGGGTGCCCGCCGTTGTCGACCGGGTTGGCAACGCTCAGGTACTCCGGTATCCACTGGTGCAGCTCGGCCTGCCGGGCCCCGGACAGCACCGGCAGCTTCAGGCCCAGGCCGGCGGCCAGGTCGGCGACGTGGGCGCCGGTGCCGCCCGAGATCGAGTAGACGACCACCCCGTCGGCGCGCGGCGCCCGCGCCCGGGCCAGCAGGGCCGCGGTGTCCTGGAGTTCGTCCAGGCCGTCGACGCGGATCACGCCGTACTGGCGCAGCGCCGCGTCGACCACGTCGTCCGCGCCGGTCAGCTTGCCGGTGTGGGAGGCGGCGGTGCGGGCGCCGGCCTCGGTGCGGCCGACCTTCACGGCCACCACCGGCACCCGGCGGCGGGCCGCGCGGTCGGCGGCGAGCAGGAAGGCGCGGCCGTCCTTGAGGCCCTCGACGTAGCAGGCGATGGCGCCGACCTCGGGGCGCTCGGCGAAGTAGGAGATGAAGTCGGCGGTCTCCAGGTCGGCCTCGTTGCCGGTCGGTGCCCAGTGCGAGAGGCGGATGCCGAGTTCCTGGGCGGCGAACACCGGTCGGCCCTGGTGCCCCGACTGGGTGATCAGCGCGATCGCCGGACCTTCCAGGTCGTCGCGGAACCGCTCGAAGGCGTTCAGGTTGGTGTTCGGGCCGAGCAGCCGGAGCCCGGAGCGCCGTACGGCCGCCGCGAGGCGGGTCTGGGCCGCGGCCCCCTCCTCGCCGGTCTCCGCGAACCCGGAGGCGAAGGCGACGGCGAACCTCACCTTCGCCTCGGCCAGTTCCTCGATCACCGGCAGCGGGTCGGCGACCAGCAGAACGGCGAGGTCGACCTGTTCGGGCAGGTCGGCGACGGAGGGCACGCAGTCGATGCCGAACACCGAGGGCCGGGACGGATGCACCGGGTGCACCCGGGCCCCGACCCGCCCGGCCCAGTCGAGGAGCTGCCGGGTGATGCCGGTGTTGGGCCGCCCCTCGGCGTCCGAGGCGCCGATCACGGCGACGGACTCGGGGCGGAAGAACCTGTCCAGATCCGGTACGTCCGCGAACAGCGGCCGTCCGCTGACGTCCAGCGCGTCCGCGTCGCCCGCCTCGGCCGTGCGGCCGTGGACGGCGGGCCCGGGACGCTGCTCACCGCAGGCGATGACCCGGGCCCGGCGGGAGTCGGTGGTGAGGGTGCCGTGGGTTGATCCAAGCATCGTTCCGCCCGCTCCTGTGTGACAGCTCAATTACCTGACGCAGTGTCAGATTACTGAACTGACGCTGCGTCAGGAACTGGTATGCACGCAAAGTTGAGGGTCGAAGCAGCTCTTCCTTTCAGCCGAGGGCGGCCAGAACCTCCTTCGCCACCTGCTCGCCCGACCGCACCGCCCCGTCCATGAACCCGGTCCAGAACGTCGACGTCTCCGTCCCGGCCCAGTGGATCCCGCCCACCGGCTCGCGCAGCGCGGCCCCGTACCCGGTCAGCACCCCGGGCGGCGCGTAGGCCACCGGGCCGCCCCGCGAGAAGCCCTCATTGTCCCAGCGCTGCAGCACGAAGGAGGTGGGTGATTTGGCCTTGTTCCCGAAGTAGTTGGCGTAGTCGGCCAGCACGGCGGCCCTGACGTCGGCCTCGCCCGCCGCGTCGTACGCCCGCATCTCGTCGGCCTCGATGAACCCCATCAGCGCGCCGTAGGAGCCGTCCGGCGGGGAGTTGTCGAAGGTCGAGCGGACCACGCCGGAGTCGCTGACGGCCTGCCCGTTGAGGCCGTCGGCCCGCCAGAACGGGGTGTCGTAGACGGCGACGGCCTTGCCGATCGACCCCATCGGCATCCGCTGGGTGAGCTGGTCACGGGCGGCCGGCAGCAGCGGGTCGTAGCCGATCCGGGCGGCCAGCGGGGGCGGCAGGGCGACGACGACGCGGGTCGCGGCGACCGTGATGCCGTCGGCCGTCACGACGTACCCGCCGCCGGACCTGGCGATCGACCGCACCGGCGCGCTCAGCACCACCCGGTCGCCGAGGGACGCGGCCAGCTTGAGCGGGACCTGCTGGGAACCGCCGACGAAACGCGACTCCTGGGCGCCGCCCGCGGTGTCGGTGAGGCGTTCCAGGGTGCCGGCGTTGGACTCGTCACCGGCGGCGGCGATGTAGTAGAGGACGTAGAGCAGGGAGAGTTCGCGGGGCTGGGCCGAGAAGATCGACGTGCAGGCCAGGTCCAGCAGGAACTTGGCGGAGGGCACGATCGCGTGGGCGTTCAGCCAGCTCTCGAACGTCTGTTTGTCCCACTCGGCGGCCTTGGCGGCGGTCCAGGGGGCGTCCACGGGGACCTGCGCGGCCATGCTGTCCAGTTCCGACTGCACGATCGCCGCGTTGGCGAGCCCCGCCGCGTCCACCGGCGGGACCGAGCCGAGCAGGCCGCTGGTGTCGTACGGGGTGCGCTTGCCGTCCTTGTAGAGGAGGTTGTTCCCCGTGTTGTACGTGGCGAAGGTGGCCACGCCCAGGGAGTCGGCGAGGGCCTTGATGCGGTTCTGGGTGGGGCCGATGAACTCGCCGCCGCCCTCGGTGGTGCCCCCGTTGGCCAGCTTCAGGTTCACCACCCGGCCGCCGACCCGGTCCCGCGCCTCCAGCACGGCCACCGTCCGGCCGCCGGCCACCAGGTCGCGGGCCGCGGTGAGTCCGGCGATGCCGCCACCTACGATCGCGACGTCGACGGTCCGGGACGCGGCGGCGGTGGCAGCCGTGGCGGTGCCCGCGGAGACCGCGGCGAGGCCCGCGGCACCGGCGGCCGCACCGCCGAGGAGGGAGCGGCGGGAGAGCCGGGGCGAAGGGGGTTCCGGGGAAGGCCGGGGGGAGAGCTGTCTTTCGCGTGCCACGTGCGTCCTCCGTGCTGGGCGAGAGGGGTGGAACCGGAAAGTTGAGCAGGGCTCACATTCTGGTCCCGGGCGCGGGCGTGATGCTACCGCCGGTAACAAACGACGCCCGTCGCATGCGTCACATGAGCAACGGGGTTGATATGCACGGGGGGTTGGGGCTATCCGTGGCCGTGGCTGCGGGTCCGGCTGCGGGTCCGGCTGCGGGTACCTGCGTGCGGCCCCCGGGGGGCGTGGGGGCTACGCCGTCGGCTGGCGCTCGGACCGGGCCTGTCGCTGGTGGCGTTCGGCGGTGGTCTTCGCGGTCCTCCTGGCGACCGCCTTCGCTATCTTCTCCGCGTCGATGGCCAGCTCGCGGATGTTGCCGCTGATGGGGTTGGTGTAGCCGGTGAAGTAGAGGCCGGGGGCGTTCTTCGGGGCGCGGGGGCCGTGGGTGACCGGGCGGCCGCGGTCGTCGAGCACGTCGAGGTGGCCGACCAGGCCTTCCAGGGCGCGGACGTATCCGGTCGCGGCGATCACCGCGTCGGGGGAGATGCGGGTGCCGTCGGCGAGGGCCACCTGGCCGTCCTCGAAACCGTCGACGGCGGCCACGATCTCCACCTTCCCCTGGCGCACCGCGTCGACGAGGCCGACGTCCAGGATCGGGATGGCGCCCTGCTTCACCCGGCTGTAGAGCCCGCTGTCGGGGCGGGGCAGGCCGTGTGCGGCCAGGTCGGGCACGCTGACCTTGGCCATGGTGCGGGCCAGCCGGTCGACGAAGGCGGTCGGGAGCCGTCGCACCAGGACGGAGTTGTACTGCGCGGCCCAGCCGGCGGTGGAGCGGCGCACGATGTGCGGGACCGTGCGGACGGCCAGCCGCACCCGGGAGGCACCGCCCTCGGTCAGGTCGACGGCGATCTCGGCGCCGGTGTTGCCGGTGCCGACGACGAGGACGTCCCGGCCGGCGAAGGGTTCGGCGTTGCGGTAGGCGCCGGCGTGCAGGAACTCGCCGCCGAAGCCGTCCCGGCCGGGCCAGTCGGGGATGCGCGGGGTGTGGTTGAAGCCGGTGGCGACCACCACCGCGGAGCCGGTCAGCTCCCGTCCGCCGGAGGCGCGCAGCAGCCAGCCGGCGCCGTCGGGCGAGCGCTCCACGCGGGACACCTCGACACCGGTGACGATCTCCAGCTCGTGGTGTTCGGCGTACTTCTCCAGGTAGCGCACGACGTCGTCCCGGGAGACCCAGCGGCCGAAGCGGCGCGGTATCGGCAGCCCGGGGAGCGCGGACAGGCGCCGGGTGGTGTGCAGGTGGAGGCGGTCGTAGTGGCGGCGCCAGGACGCGCCGACGCCGTCCGACTTCTCCAGGATCACGGCACGGATGCCCCGGGCCCGCAGCGCGTATGCGGCGGCGAGCCCTCCGGGGCCTGCGCCGATGACGTAGACGGGCGAAACGGTGGGGGGAAACACGGCCATGAGCGGGAGCGTAATCACGCTTCACGTTGATGGGTCTCGGTCAAGACCGGAATTGGTTGCGGATTGATCACACCCGTAGGAGAAGTGGGTGGGGCTTGTGACGTAGCCCACCTCATCTGTCGGAAACGAGACCGAATCCGTTGTGAACCGGCCGGAAAAGCGAAAGGCCCGTGACGCCGGGCCCCGGTGCGCCGGAGCTCGACGTCACGGGTGGGCGGTGTCCTCGGACAGACGGGAAAGGACACCGCGTTCGGGGAGGCTGTCGCGGCTTGGAGAACGCCCTTACGACGGTGAGAACTTCTTGCTCGCGCGGGGGATTCTCAGTTCCGCGGCAGCCCGTTCGCTCCGCGGCAACCCGTCAATTCCGCTTGTCCTTCTTGCCCTTGCCATAGCCCGTCACCGATGCGATCCAGGTGATGAAGTCGCCCGGGTCGGTGTTGGCGCCGTGACCCTCGTCCCAGTAGTAGAGGTGGTTGACGTCGTCGCCGAGGTTGTCCAGGCGGGCCGCCAGGTTCGCGGAGACGACGTGCGAGGTGTCGGAGTCGCTGGTGCCGAGGCGGATCCACCAGTGCTTGGAGCGGCGGTCGTTGACCTTCTCCACCAGGTGGTACATCGGGTTCATCAGGTGCAGCTGCGCGGGGATGTCGGCGGCGACCCGCCTGGTGCCGAGACCGGTGGAGTCGTTCTTCGCGCCGTACGCCGTGAAGTGGCGGGACTCGGTCGTGCCCGCGCCGAACTCGTTGTTCTCGCCGGCCGACAGGTCGAAGGCGTCGAAGGCCGGGGTGTCCTTCTTGCGGGCCCCGACGTGGGTGAGGAAGTCGTCCCAGGTGAAGGTGGCCTTGCCGCCGGAGAAGGTGATGAAGGTGTTCTTCGCCAGGTACGTCTCGCGGTCCGGGTCCGAGAGCGCGGCGAGGTACCTGGTGGCGGACGGGCGCAGGTACCGCTCGACCAGGTAGTCGTCGTAGTTGCGGGCGGTCAGCGGGCCGAAGCCGTCCAGGCCGCGCAGCTTCAGGCCCGCCTGGTACTCGGCGAACTGCGCCTTCAGGTCCCTGGAGACGGACTGGTCGACCTGCTTGCCGGTGGAGAGGGCGTTGGTGCCCCAGTTCCACTCGTAGGCGCC
The DNA here is from genome assembly GCF_040702065.1 of Streptomyces sp. NPDC086777. Classification (NCBI taxonomy): domain Bacteria; kingdom Bacillati; phylum Actinomycetota; class Actinomycetes; order Kitasatosporales; family Streptomycetaceae; genus Streptomyces; species Streptomyces sp. NPDC086777. Next base: position 277,472 of record NZ_JBFBJI010000007.1, read on the forward strand.
GTCGGCGTGCTCCAGGTCGGTGATCGGGCACCAGGCGCCGACCGCGAAGACCGCGTCCGAGGCGTCGGCCGCGCCGAGTTCCTTCAGGTACTTGTCGTAGAGCGGGCTGTCGCCGGACGCGCCGAGCAGGGCGGAGAGGGCGCCGCCCGCGCTGGTACCTGCAGAAACGATTCGCTCGACGTCGCCGGGGATCAGGCCCCTGTTCGCCCTGATGTACCGGACCGCGGCCTTGAGGTCGACGATCGCGGCCGGGGCGGTGCCGTAGTACTCGCCGCCGGAGTTCTCGAGGGTGCGGCCGCGGGCGCCCGGCTCGATCACGACGTACCCGGCGGCCAGCGCGAGCAGCTGGTTGCCGGCGGTGGCGCCCCCGGTGGCGTTGGTGTTGCCGTTCGCGTTGGAGGCCGCGCTCGCGGAGGAGCTGGGGGCCGCGCCGCTCGGGGCCGCGCCGCCGGGCGGGGTGCCGCCGCCCGCCGCGGAACCGCCGCCGACCTCGGTGGCGTCGGCCACGGACGCGGGCAGGTAGCCGCCGATGGAGTTGGCGAGCAGGATCGGGGCGTTCGTCGGGTCGACCGCCGTGCCGTCGATCTCGACCGGGGCGCTGACGATCAGGGACTGGTAGGTGGCGTCCACCGGGTCCGCGACGTAGGTGATCGCCTTCCAGAAGTGGTAGGTCACGTCGTGCTCGGTGCCCTCGGTGTCCGTGATCGTCGTCGTCAGCTCGGAATACCCGTCCTGGTCGAACGTCAGGGAGTCCGAGGACGCGGCGGACTTGCTCGACGCCTGCGCGCTGAGAGCGATACCGCCGACTGCCGCGACACCGGCCGTGGCGCCGATCCCCATGACCATGGTCCTGCGCTTCAGTGCCCTGTGCTTCACGTTGCTGCCTCTCGTATCGGCTCCTTGGCCTTGCGGTTGCGAACGTATTCTTGGCCCGACAAAATCGTCAACAATTTCCCGGTGTCTCACGGGGAACCCACAGGGCCACCGGAGATGCACAGGTTTTGCCCATCCGGGTCTGGGCTCCGCTTCAGGATCTGACGTAACGTCAGATTCATGGACGCGACGAATTCCGACGGCAGCTCCGACGCCGGTTCCGCGGGCATACGCAGCGAGCGCCCGCGCTACGACCGCCCGCACTACGACCGCCCCGAACCGGACGCCTTCACCCGCCCCTACTGGGATGCGGCGGCCGAGGGCCGGTTCCTGCTGCGCCGCTGCGGCTCCTGCGGCCGGGCCCACCACTACCCCCGCGAGTTCTGCCCGCACTGCTGGAGCGAGGACGTCACCTGGGAACGGGCGAGTGGCCGCGCGACCCTCTACACCTGGTCCGTCGTCCACCGCAACGACCTCCCGCCCTTCGGTGACCGCGTCCCCTACGTGGCCGCCGTGGTCGACCTGGCCGAGGGCCCGCGCATGATGACGGAACTGGTGGCCACCGACCCGGAGACCCTGCGCGCCGGGCTGGACCTGGAGGTCGCCTTCCGGGAAGGGGCACCGGTGTTCCGCCCGGCGGCGGCACCGGCACCGGCGCGCTGAGGTGGCGGGCCGGGCCGGTCAGGGAGCCTGGTCCAGCGGGTGAACCCGCTGGGCCCGTGTCCGGTGCACGGGTTTCAATGACCCCATGGCCCTCACCGACGCACAGCCCGCCGTCCCTCGTCCCGACGCCACCCCGCACGGTCACGGCCTGCGACTCGGCAGCTGGGACCCGGACGCGGAGGTGCAGGTCGAGGCGTGGCTGCGGTCCCGTACCGACCCGGACTTCCGTCGCTGGAACACCCCGCTCACCGTGGTGAGCGACCTCGCGGGTGCCCGCGCCGCCCTGGTCGCGCAGCGCAGGCAGGCGGCGGACGGCACCTGTGCGCCGTTCCGGATCACGGACGCGGAGAGCGGCGCGACCCTCGGTCACGTCGGCGTCAACATGATCGACCACACCTTCCGGACCGCGCGGGTCGGCTACTGGGTGCTGCCCGAGGCGCGGGGGCGCCGGGTCGCCACCCGCGCGCTGGCCCTGGCGACGGACTGGGCCTTCACCGAACTGGGCCTGTACCGCCTGGAGCTGGGCCACGCCCTCGGTCATGACGCGTCCTGCCGGATCGCCCTGACGTGCGGCTACGGCTACGAGGGGACGCTGCGGGGCGCCATGTTCGAGGCGGGGCGGCAGGACGCCTTCCGGGACGTGCACCTGCACGGCCGCCTGGCCACGGACCCGGGCCCGGACCTGGACGGGGGCCCGGCGCGGGACCGAGCGGGATCGGGCAAGCGGGACTAATTCGGGTGCGGGGTGCGGCGGTCCGCCGGGACCATCGACCATGACCTCACAACTCCACTCCGCCGAATGGAACTTCACCGGAGATGTCGACGAATTCCTCCCCCGGGCCCGCGACTTCCTCCACTCCCGCCCGGACCTGCACACCGTCCACCTCACGGTGACCGCGCAGCTGCGGCGGCGGGGGCCGCGGGCGTACGGCGGCGACCCCCCGTTCCTCGGTGTCCTGACCCGCGGCGACGGCAGCGTGGCCGCGACCCTGCTCCACACGCCGCCCTACCCCCTGAACGTGACCCGTCTCGCGGCCGGCGAGGCCGAGACGCTGGTCGAGCGCCTCCTCGCGCTCGGCCACCCGGTGTCGGGGATCTGCGCCGACGGCGCCACGGCGGAGGCGTTCGCGGCGGCGTGGGCCCGACGGACCGGCGTACCGGCGAAGCTGGACGAGCTGCAGCGCCTTTACCGACTGGCCGAGTTGACGCCTCCGTCCCCGGCGCCGGAGGGGCGGGCGCGGGTGGCCGAGGCGTCCGACCGCGAGCTGCTGGTCCGCTGGTACGAGGGGTTCGTCGCCGACGCGGGTCTGCGGGGCGGCCGGGAGGCCGGGGAGTGGGCCGACTTCCGGCTCTCGTACGGCGGCGCCACCCTCTGGGAGACCGCCGACGGTACCCCCGTCTCCTTGGCCGGCCTGACCCTGGCGGTCGCCGGTCAGGTCCGGGTCGGGCCGGTCTACACCCCGCCGGAGCTGCGCGGCCGGGGGTACGCAGGGGCGGTGACCGCGGAGGTGAGCCGGGCGGCGCTGGCCGCGGGCGCCGGCGAGGTGCTGCTCTTCACGGACCTCGCGAATCCGACGAGCAACGCGCTCTATCAGCGCATCGGCTACCGCGAGGTGGCCGACTGGGCGGTGTACGAGTTCGGGGGCTGACGGCGGTTGTCCGGGGCGCCGGTGCGTGCCGGTGCGTGCCGGCGGTCGTCCGCGGCGCCGGTGCGTGCGGCGGTCGCCCGACGTGCCGTGGGCTGCCGGCGGTCGTCGGCCGGGCTGTGGGCTGCTGTCGGTCGCCCGACGTGCCGTGGGCTGCCTTCGGTTGTCCGCGGCGCCGTCGTGGCTGGTCGCGCAGTTCCCCGCGCCCTTTCGGGGCGCTGTCCTTCGGGCGCGCTGCTGTTCGGGCGCGCTGTCCTCGGGGGTGCTGGTCTTCGGGGCTGTAGTTGCGAGGGCTTCTGGGGAGGGACAGGCTGGGAGGAAGGGATGCCGATCACCGTATGGACCGAGCGCGGACGGGTGCGGAGCCCGTGGGATCCGTGGCCCGCGCAGGGAGCGGGTGCCCGATGAGGCTTGTCGTCGATCTCAACCGGTGCCAGGGATTCGCGCAGTGCGTCTTTCTCGCCCCGGACGTCTTCGCCCTGCACGGCGAGGAAGCGCTGCTGTTCTCCCCTCAATTCGACGAGGAGTACCGCGACCGGGTGGAGGAGGCCGCCGCGGCCTGTCCCGTCCAGGCCATCCTGGTCGACTACTCCGACGAGCCGACGAAGCGGGTGGCGTCCCATGTCGGCTGACTCGGGCGTGGAGGTCCTGCGGCGCCAGGGCCGCATCGTCGTCGTCGGCGCCTCGCTGGCCGGCCTGCGCGCGGCCGAGACCCTGCGTGAGCAGGGCTTCACCGGATCGCTGACCATGGTCGGCGACGAGCCCTACGAGCCCTACGACCGGCCGCCGCTGTCCAAACAGGCGCTGCTGGGGCGGGCCCGGCCGGAGGACACGGCGCTGCCGCGGCGGCGTGACATCGACGCCGAGTGGCGGCTGGGCGTCGCCGCCGAGGAACTGGACCGGGACGCCGGACGGGTCGTGCTGGCGAACGGCGAGCGGGTCCCCTACGACCGGCTGCTGATCACCACCGGGACCCGGGCGCGGCCCTGGTTCCACCCGGACGAGGCCGCGCTGGACGGGGTGTTCGTGCTGCGGACCCGTGACGACTCAGCGCGTCTGACCCGGAAGCTCTCCGGTGGCGTGTCCCGGGTGCTGGTGATCGGCGCCGGTTTCACGGGATCCGAGGTCGCCTCCGCCTGCCGGGAACTGGGCATCGACGTGACGGTCGCCGAACGCGGTCCGGCACCGCTGGTGGGCGCACTCGGCGGAGTGATCGGCTCGGTCGCGGAGCGACTGCAGCGCAAGCACGGCGTCGACCTGCGCTGCGGGATCAGCGTCACCGCTCTGGAGGGTGACGACGTGGGGCGCCTCCGGCGGGCCCATCTGTCCGACGGGTCGACGGTCGACGTGGAGGTGGCGGTCGTCTCGCTCGGTGCCATGCGGAACACGGAGTGGCTCGCCGGTTCGGGACTGGCCGCGGGCCCCCGGGGGATCGCGTGCGACGCCGGGTGCCGGGTGTTCGACGTCAACGGCATCGTCACCGACGACATCTACGCCGCCGGTGACGTCGCCCGCAGCCCGCACCCGCTGTTCGACTACCAGTTCCTGGCGTTGGAACACTGGGGGAACGCGGTCGAGCAGGCCGAGATCGCCGCCCACAACATGATCTGCGCGAGCCCGGAGCGCCGTCCGCATCTGTGGCTGCCGATGTTCTGGTCCTCCCAGTTCGGCGTCAACATCAAGTCGGTGGGGGTGCCCTCGCTGGGCGACCGGCTGGTCGTCGCGCAGGGGACGCTCGCCGAGGAGCGGTTCGTCGCGGTATACGGGTACCGAGGCCGCTGCATCGCCGCGGTGGCCTTCGACGGCGCCAAATGGCTGGGGTTCTACGAGCAGCAGATCGCGTCCGGGGCGCCCTTCCCGCCGGAGTACCGCACCGTCGACCGCCGGACCGAGATGCTGCAGCCGGTCGACCCCGCCTTCCCCGATCCGCACCTGCCCACCCATGGGGCCACCGTCACGCTGACCGGGCACTCGCCGAGCGAACGGCGGGTCGAGTTCGTTCCGTCGCACGCCTGAGCACCGGCCCGGTACCGCCCGGAGCCCCGAGGAGACGCCATGACGCCCGACCCCATCTCCGCGCAGATCGTCGACTACGCCAACAGGGCCGATCCCTACCCGCTCTACGCGGAGCTGCGCAAGACACCGGTCAGGCGGGAGGACGACGGCACCTACCTGGTCAGCACCTACCACGAGGTGCGGAGCCTCGCGAACGACCCGCGGCTGAGCAACGACACGAGCAACCGCCCGCCCGGGTACGCGCGCACCGGGCAACCGGCGCAGGAGACCGGCCTGCCGCCCAGTTTCATCTTCACCGACCCGCCCGTGCACGACCGGCTGCGCGACACCATCAACCGGCCGTTCGGTCCCCCGCACAGCCCCAGGTTCCTCGACGGCCTGCGCGCCGAGCTGGCCACGGTGGTCGGCGGACTGCTGGACGCCTTCGAGGGCAAGGACCAGGTCGACATCGTCGAGGACTTCTCCTACCCCCTCCCCGTCACCGCGATCTGCCGGGTCCTCGGCGTGCCGCGCGAGGACGAACCGCGCTTCCACGGCTGGGCCGACGCCCTGGCGTCGTCACTCGATCCCGCGGCCGGCGGCGGCGACGACGCGCAGGAAGCGGCCCAGCGGGCACGCCAGGACCTGGGCGGCTACCTGGCGGATCTGATCGAGACCAAACGCCGGCACCCCGGCCCCGGGATACTCAGCGCGCTCGCCCACGACATGACGCCGGCGGACCTGGAGGCCACCGCGGTGCTGCTGCTTGTCGCCGGCCACGAGACCACCGTCAACGCGATCACCAACACGACCCTCATCCTGCTGCGCCACCCCGACGTCCTCGAACGGCTCCGGAAGGAGCCGGGGCTCGCCGTCCCGCTCGTCGAGGAGGTGCTGCGCTACGAGCCCCCGGTCCAGTTCATACCGTTCACCACCGCCCTCGCCGACATCGACGTCGCCGGTACGACCATCCCGAAGGGCTCGCCGGTCTGGCTCATGCTGGCCGCGGCCAACCGTGACCCGGCCCGCTTCCACGACCCCGACCGGTTCGATCCCGACCGCAAGGACAACGAGCACCTGGGCTTCTACACCGGCATCCACTACTGCTTCGGCGCCCCGCTCGCCCGGATCGAACTCCACGCGGCCGTGCCCGAGCTGTTCCGGCGGGTGAAGTTCTCCGGGCTGGTCGAGGATCCGCCGCCGTACCGCGCCAACGCGGTGCTGCGCGGCCCCCGGCACCTGCCCGTGGCGATCGAGGGTCTCGTCGCCTGAGCGCCGCCGTTCACGGCCACAGCAGTTCCCTGCGCCACCCGCCGTCCGCCTCCGCGAGGTACCGGAGCCGTACGTGCCGGCGGTCCGGATCGCCCTGGAAGAACTCGGCCTCCTCCGGGTGCAGCCGGTACAGGGTCCAGGTCGGGGAGGGGGCGGCCGGGTCGGCGTGGGCGCGTCGCCAGGCCGCCTCCGACTCGGTGCGCAGTTCCTCCAGCGAGGACAGGAGGCTGCTCTGGCGGCCGGTGAGCGCCGCCGCCAGCGCGCCCGTCGAGCGGGCGTGCAGGTCGGCCTGGCTCTCCTCCGCGGGGGCCGCGGCGACGGGGCCGCGGAGCCGGACCTGGCGGCCCAGGACCGGCCAGTAGAAGGCCAGGGCCGCGTACGGGCGGGCGCTCAGCTGGTGTCCCTTGCGGCTGGTCACGTGCGAGGCGAAGGACCAGCCGTGCGCGTCCGCGCCGTGCAGCATCACGATCCGCACGTCCGCCCGGCCCTCGTCGTCCGACGTCGCGAGGGACACGGTGTGCGGCTCCGGCTGTCCGGCCGCCACCGCCTCCGCGAACCACGTGGTGAACAGGGGGAGCGGTGCCGCCGGGGCCGACGCCGGGTCGAACGGCCGTAGCTCGGTGGCCTCGGGGTGCCAGACGCGGAGCGACCTCAGGAGCGCGTGAAGATCCGTTGCTGCCATGTGCCGAGTATCACTCCGCACCTCCCGCACCCGTGTCATCAGCCACCTCGTGCGGCGGCCCGGGGGCCTTGCGGCCAAACCCCGGGGCACAACCGGGCGAACCGCTGCGAACACCTGTGCCCCGGCCCCACACTGTCCGGCATGAGGGGACCGAAGACCGTGAAAGTGGCCGTACGCCACGTAACCGGCGATGCCGGGCGGCGCAGGACACGGGCCGTGACCTGGGCCGCGCGCGACTTCCGGCTGGTGCGGCCGGCCGAGGGCCGGGACCGGGTCGAACTGGAGTGTCCCGTCTGTACGGCGGCCGTCCTCGCCGAGGTCGCCGACCACACGCGCACCCGGCGGGTGCGGAACGTCTGGGCGGTCGTGTCGGCGCTCTCCCTCGTCGTGTCCGTGGCCGCGCTGGGCTACGTCGTCCACGGCGCGCGCGGGGCGCCGCCGCCCCTCTTCCCGGCCGGCGTGCTCGTCGTGGTGGTCGGGCTCGTCGTGACGCCGGCGGCGTGGCTGCGCGGCCGCCACCACATCGGTGTCGTGCTGCTCGACGGACCCGCGCCGCGCCGCGGCCACCGGATCGTGCCGGTACGCGGTTGAGCGTTCCGCCGGTTGGGCCGTTCGCCCGCCGTGGGCCGGTGGCGGCCGGTCGCGCGGTTCCTCGTGCCCTTTCGGGGCGCGTTCCCTCAGTGCCGGGCGAACTGGACCCCGGTGCGCTGGACGACGTCCGGGCGGACGGCGAGGGCCGGCAGGGTGAGTTGCTCCCCGTAGATGTCGGTGAGGCGGATCCCGCCGCCGCAGCCGGTGCCCTGTTCGGAGAGGAAGTAGTTGTAGCCGGTGCGGGTCAGCGCCAGCCAGCCGCTGCCGGTGCGGACCTCCAGGCGGGCCAGCGGGTTACGGTGGCCGATCGCCTGGATGCCGCACCAGTACCGGCTGGAACCGGTCTTGTAGCGGATCGAGACGGTGTCGGTGACGGCCGGGCTCAGCAGGCTCCAGGTGATCGCGATCCGGCCCGCGGAGAGCGGCGCCAGCTTCGCGAACGCCTGTCGGCTGAGGTCGAGTTGGCCGACGGCGCAGGGTGCAGGGCACTCGTTGGTGATCCGTACGGTGATGGCCGTACCGCTCGCCGCGCGGACGGAGACGTACGCGCCGCAGGCCTTCGCCGTCTCGTAGTCGGCGGTGTTCATCGCGGCGGTCAGCACGTCGGAGGTCGGGCCGTAGGAGCAGGCGCCGTCGCCGTTGCCGACGTCGTACGAGGTGGCGACGCCCTGGTAGGTGGTGCCGGGGCGGATCCGGCCGGCCGCGGGGGCCGTGGTGGTGCGGGCGGTGGCGTTGCCCGCCGTGGGGGAGGGGGCCCTGGACGCCGTCGGGGAGGGCGGAGGCGACGCGGTGGTCCGCCTGCTCACGGTGGCGGCCGGTGCTGCCGTGGACGGCGTCGGCGAGGGTTTCCGCGGGGTCGCCGCCGCGCTCGTCACGGCTTCGGACGGGTGCCCGGACACCGCCAGGTCCGGCCGGGTGGCACCGGCCGCGTCACCGGGCCGGAAGGCCACGGCCAGGGTGACCACCAGGGCGACGGCGGCCACGGCGGCGACCGCGAGCAGCGGGCCGCGGACCGGGCGCCACCGGAAGTCCTGGTCCGGCGGCGGGCGGCGGCGATGTGAGGAGGAGGCCACGGAGGGATCCTTACGCGGTTCGGCGGTGCACGTCCTTCGAACGGTTCCTGCGAGCGAGTTCGAAGCTTCCGGTACGGCAGTTGCCGCCGGGGCCCGGGAGGTTGCCGCCGGTCCCGAGATTTTCGCGGCCGCCCGCGAAGCCGGTGTCACCCCCGCCCCAGCACCACCGTCCCCGACGAGCAGAACCAGCCCCCCGTCCCCGACGCCACCCCCAGCTCCGGCAGCGCCCCGTCCGCCCGTCGCACCTGCCGTCCGCCGGCCTCGCCGCGCAGTTGCCGTACCGCCTCCACGAGGAGGAACAGCCCGCGCATGCCCGGGTGCTGGGCCGACAGGCCGCCGCCGTCCGTGTTCACCGGAAGCTCTCCGCCCGCGACCCGCAGCCGTCCCTTCTCCACGAACGCCCCGCCCTCGCCCTTCGCGCAGAAGCCGAGGTCCTCCAGGGTCACGAGGGTCATGTAGGTGAACGCGTCGTAGATCTCGGCGAAGTCGATGTCGGAGGGGGTGACTCCCGCCCTGCGGAAGGCCAGTTGCCCGCTGACCGCGGCCGGGGAGACCGTGAAGTCCGCCCACTCCGACATGGTGGCGTGGGAGAGGGACTCGCCCGTGCCGAGGACCCACACCGGGGCGGTCCGGCAGTCCGGTACGTACTCCTCGGCCGCCAGCAGGACCGCCGCGCCGCCGTCCGAGCGGATGCAGCAGTGCAGTTTGGTGAAGGGGTCGGCGATCATCGGGCCCGACAGGACCTCGTCGACGGTGATCGGGGTGCGGAACATCGCGTCCGGGTTCAGTGCCGCGTTGGCCCGTGCCTGGACCGCCACCTCCGCCAACTGCTCGACGGTGGTGCCGTGTTCGATCATGTGGCGGCGGGCGGCCATCGCGTACTTGGCGATGAGCGTGTGGCCGTAGGGGACCTCGAACTGCAGGGGGCCGCGGGCGCCGAAGGACAGGTTCCCGGTGCGCCGCCCCGCCCGGATGTCGGCGCGGGCCGTCGAGCCGTACACCAGCAGGACGGCGTTGGCGTGGCCCGCGGCGATCGCGTCCGCCGCGTGGGCCGCCATGACCTCCCAGGTCGAGCCGCCGACGGAGGTGGAGTCGGCCCAGGTGGGGCGCAGGCCCAGGTACTCGGCGACCTCCACGGGCGCCAGCGTGCCCAGCCCCGCCGACGCGAAGCCGTCCACCACCTCACGGCCGAGGCCGGCGTCGGCCAGCGCGCGGCGGGCCGCCTGGGCGTGCAGGGCGTAAGGGGTGGCCTCGTCCACCCGGCCGCAGTCGGACAGGGCCACGCCGACCACGGCGACCTTGCGGGGTCCAGTCATAAATCTGACGGTACATCAGATGCGTCGGACTCCACCCCTGTGCATCTGCATCCATCGCCCCTAGCATGACGGACCGTCAGATCGTCAGGAGGTCCGCTCATGGACGCCCGCTTCACCGACGAGCAGGACGAGATCCGGCGCGCCCTGCGTGAACTGCTCCACAAGCGCTGCGGCCCGGAGGACGTGCGGGCCGCCGTCGACAGGCCGGAGGGGTACGACCCCGGCCTGTGGACCGCCCTCGGCGAACAACTCGGCCTGCCCGGCCTCGCGCTCCCCGAGGCGTACGGCGGAACAGGTTGCACGCGCACCGAAGTCGTCCTCGCCGCGGAGGAGTTGGGGCGGGTCCTGGCTCCCGCCCCGTTCCTCGCCACCGCCGTGCTCGCGGCCCCGCTGCTGCTCGCCCTCGGCACCGAGGCCCAGCGTGCCGAGCTGCTCCCGAGGATCGCCGACGGCAGCCTGACCGCCGCCCTCGCCGTCCCCGGTACCCGGCTCGGCACCGCCCTCGCGCTCACCGGTCCCCCCGGTCCCGACTGGGCCGGCGGCGGGCGGGCCGGCGGTGTCCAGGCACGGCACCGGGGGGACCGGTGGCTGCTCTACGGCGAGGCCGACCAGGTGCTGGACGGGCACAGCGCCGGGCTGCTGCTCGTCCCCGCGCACACCGGGGGGTACGCCCGCCCGCGCGTCCTGCTCTTCCTGGTGGCGGGGGACGCCGACGGGGTGGTGCGGACCCGGCGGACCGCCCTCGACGCCACCCGCGGTCAAGGGCGTGTCCAACTGCGCAACGTGCCCGCCGAGTTGGTCGGAGCGGACGAGGGGGCCGACATCCAGCCGGCCCTGGCCGCCCTCGGTGACACGGTGGCCGCCGTGCTCGCGGCCGAGGCCGTGGGGGCCGCCGACCGGGCGCTGGAGCGGACCGTGGAGTACGTGAAGCAGCGCGAGCAGTTCGGGCGGGCCGTCGGGTCGTTCCAGGCGGTCAAGCACCGGCTGGCCGACGTGTACGTGGCAGTGCGGGCGGCCCGGTCGGCGGCGTACTACGCGGCCTGGGCGACGGCTCACGGAGAGCGGGTCGGCGCCCTGGCGCTCGCGCAGGCGCTGGAGGCGCTGCGCACCGCCGCGGGGGAGGGCATCCAGCTGCACGGGGGGATCGGGTTCACCTGGGAGCACGAGGCGCACCTGTACTTCAAGCGGGGCGCCGGGGACGAGCTGCTGTTCGGGCCGGGGCACCGGCTGCGCGCGCACGCGGCCGAGGCGGCCGGGCTGTTCGCGGGGCGGGAGGTGGCGGTGTGATCGGCGAACGGCTGGTGCAGCGAGTGTCCGCGACCCGGGGGTTCGCGAAGGTGGCCCCGCACGTGGTCCCGGCCCTGGACCGGGCCGTGCACCGGCTGAGCCGCGGCCGGGTGCTGCTCAGCGCCCAGATGCTGCCCGGCGTCGTCCTCACCTCCACCGGCGCCCGCAGCGGCCACCCCCGCCGCACCCCGCTGGCCTGCATGCCCGAGGGCGACGGCTGGTTCCTCGTCGGCTCCAACTTCGGCCGCACCGGGCATCCTGCCTGGACGTACAACCTCCTCCACCGGCCCGACGCCGAGATCAGCTGGAAGGGCCGTGACATCCAGGTCACCGCCCGGTTGCTGGAGGGCGCGGAACGGGCGGACGCCTGGCGGGAACTGCTGGTCTTCTGGCCGCCGTACGCCGCGTACCAGGAGCGCGTGGACCGTGAGATCCGCATCTTCCGCCTGACCCGCCGCTAGCCCCCGCCTCCCCCCGACCGCGGCGCCGTGGTGGCCTCTCGCGCAGTTCCCCGCGCCCCTGGAAGTCGGGGTGCTGGTGGAGTGCGACTGTCGACCGTGGCGCCGTGGTGGCTTCTCGCGCAGTTCCCCGCGCCCCTGGAAGTCGGGGTGCTGGTGCAGTGCGACTGTCGACCGTGGCGCCGTGGTGGCTTCTCGCGCAGTTCCCCGCGCCCGTGAAAGTCGGGGTGCTGGTGCAGTGCGACCGTCGACCGTGGCGCCGTGGTGGCTTCTCGCGCAGTTCCCCGCGCCCCTGGAAGTCGGGGTGCTGGTGCAGTGCGACCGTCGACCGTGGCGCCGTGGTGGCTTCTCGCGCAGTTCCCCGCGCCCGTGAAAGTCGGGGTGCTGGTGCAGTGCGACCGTCGACCGTGGCGTGGTG